>JAUXBS010000079.1 GCA_030619245.1 Clostridia bacterium
GCTCGCTTCTCGTTGCTTCGGCTCGGCTCAAAATCACATTGCAAAAACATCGGGAATTTATGAGACAGAGCGCTATGCGACTGCCCCGCAAAAACAGCTCCACTCATAAACGCAGACAGGCCGGCATAGGAATACACCCTTCAAGCGCTGAATTGAAGAGAATCATATATATTCACCCACGGATTCTGGAGAAGAGCCTGATATCTAAGGAAAAAAGTATTCTTATCTTTATGGTAAAATTTCAGGTTAATGCTATTATTATTTGACATTAATACTAAAATATGTTATAAGAAATAGCTTTTTATTTAAATGGTTTATATTATGTAAATAAATTTATTAATAAAAAGGGAGGGGGAATGGATCAATCAAAATTAGTGGAAGCAGTGGCAAATGATATTAAAGTAAATAAATCATTAGCCAAGAAGGCGGTAAAATCCGTTATCAGAAACATTATGAGTCATCTCAGGGAAGATGGAAAGGTTTCGATTTCAGGTTTAGGGGTTTTCAGAGTGAAGGAAACCAAGCCCAGGGTTGGAAGGAATCCTAAAACAGGGGAAAGTGTTCAGGTTCCGGCAGGAAAAAGGGTTGGGTTTAGAGCGGGAAGGAAATTGAAGAAGTATATAGTATAATACTACTGGAAATATAATTTTCTACAAGTATAAAACAAACCCCGTTAGAGAAAGAAACTTCTAATCGGGGTCTATAGTTTGGGGATAAATATCTATGGGGGTTGAAGAGAAGAAAAAAGAATCAAAGGGGCTGTTGAAGGCGGCAGGATGGATTTTTGTTTCCTGGGGCGCGGTTGTGACGATAAAGGGAGTGCTTGATGTTTTTATGGTTACCCCGGAATCGCAGTTCGTTCCTGTTGCCGAATGGTCAGGGAAATGGTCGCCGTTTGAAATTGTTTACGGTGTTTCATGTGTGATTGCCGGAATTATTTGTTTTGAATTAGTGAAAAGAAAATCGGCAGGGAATTCTACAGGAGGAACCTCCGTTGATAACGGGGCAGGTAAATGAGACATGATAAGTCCGACTAAAAAATTGAAGAAGCTTCCGCCATATCTTTTTGAGGCGATAAACATACTGAAAAATGATGCTTATGCAAGGAAACAGGATGTTATTGACCTCGGTATGGGCAATCCTGACATGCCAACGCCCGGACACATAATTGAAACGTTCTGTGATACTGTTGTAAATCATCCAAATACGCACAGGTACCCGCAGGCAAAAGGCATGCTTAAATTCAGAAAGGCAGTTGCGGACTGGTACAGGAAAAGGTATGAGGTGGAGCTTAACCCGGAAAGTGAAGTGCTTGCGCTTGTTGGTTCAAAGGAAGGCATTGCTCATATGAGCATGGCTTATCTGGACCCGGGAGATTATGCCCTGGTCCCGAATCCATCATACCTTGTTCACAAGAACGGGGTAATAATGGCGGGTGGAGAAGTTTATGATATGCCTTTAACGGAGGATAACGGATATTTGCCTGGCCTTGAAGCCATACCGTGGAGGATTGCAAAGAAGGCAAAATTGATGTTCATAAGTTATCCTAACA
Source organism: Clostridia bacterium (assembly GCA_030619245.1). Classification (GTDB taxonomy): domain Bacteria; phylum UBA6262; class WVXT01; order WVXT01; family JAUXBS01; genus JAUXBS01. The sequence continues at coordinate 1,553 of JAUXBS010000079.1, forward strand.
ATCCAACTACGGCAGTAGTTAAGGATTTGTCGTTTTTCAAAAAAGTTGTTGCTTTTGCGAAGAAGCACGATATTATAGTGTGTCATGATTTTGCCTATTCGGACGTGGTTTTTGATAAGTATAAATCACCTTCCTTTATGGAAGTGCCCGGGGCAAAGGAAGTCGGCCTTGAGTTTCATTCGTTTTCCAAGACTTACTGCATGGCGGGGTGGCGCCTTGGATTTGTGGTGGGTAATGCGGAAATACTTAAACCCCTGGAGAAATTAAAGAGCTACCTTGATTTTGGTATTTTCACTGCGATTCAACTTGCGGGAGTAAAAGCGCTTAACAGTTCACAGGAATGCGTTGATGAAATAAACGCTGAATACAAGAGGAGGAGAGATAAGTTCATTAAAGACCTGGGTAAGCTCGGCTGGGAGATTGAGCCGCCCAGCGCAACTATGTATTTATGGGCGCGGCTTCCTGAAGGGTTCCGTCATATGACATCTCTTGAGTTCTGTGAGTTGTTGATACTTAAGACTGGGATTGCAATGGCTCCGGGGGTGGCTTTTGGCTCATACGGGGAAGGGTACGTACGCATGGCCCTGGTGACGCATTACAACCGTTTTCATGATGCTGCGCTAAGGTTAAAAAAATTCCTCGGGGATGAAAGAAAGTAAGTATAGTGTTAGAACACTACACCAGGGAAGGATTTTATGAAAAAGGTGATTAATTTAGGTTTAATAGGACTCGGCACGGTGGGTGAGGGGGTTATTAAATTACTTAAGAAAAATTCTTCCATTATTGAAAGGAAGGCAGGGACCGGGATAAGGATAAGGAAGGTTTGTGACCTGGACCCGCGTAAACGTAAGGTGCTGAAAAAATACAACCTTAAGCCTGAGGTGTTTACCGTGAAGGCGGGAGAGGTATTAAATGATAAGGACATAGATATAGTGATTGAGCTTATCGGCGGGTATGAGCCGGCAGGGAAGTACATACTTGAAGCTGTTAGAAAAGGGAAGCATGTGGTTACCGCCAACAAGGCGCTTCTCGCAAGGCGCTGGCCGGAGATATTTTCTGAAGCTGCCAGGCATAATGCGCTGGTGTACATTGAAGGCAGCGCGGGAGGCGGTATCCCGGTAATCCAGTCATTAAACGAAGGGCTTTCGGCAAACAGGATAAAGTCAGTCCTGGGAATACTTAACGGTACCACTAATTATATCCTTACGAAAATGAGTAAAGAAAATATAAGTTTTAAGAAAGCGCTTAAAAAAGCGCAGGAAAAGGGTTTTGCGGAAGCCGACGCAAAATATGATATTAACGGTATTGACGCGGCAAACAAGCTCGTTATCCTGGGTTCCATAATATTTGGCGCCCACATAAAACCTTCTGAAGTATACTGTGAAGGTATCGGTAAAATAATGAGGGAGGATATAGGCTATGCGTACAATGAATTCGGTTATGTATTAAAACTGCTGGCAATACTGAAGAGCGGGGGAGGCGCGATTGAAGTGCGGGTTCATCCCACCCTGGTTCCCCGGGGGCACCTGCTGAGTTCTGTGGACGATGAGTACAATGCGGTTTATGTTGAGGGTGATGCAGTGGGGAAGACGATGTACTACGGCAGGGGAGCAGGCATGATGCCGACTGCTTCTGCTGTTGTAAGTGACATTATTTATCTTTCAAAGAATATTCATAATAATATTGCCGGGCGCGCGCCGTACATCTTATGTGACCCGAAGAGGAAGTTAAAGGTGCTGGATATTAACGATATAAGGACCAGGTATTACATAAGAATTACCTCGGTTGATAAACCGGGTGTTCTTTCAAGGATTTCAGGCGCTCTGGGGAAGCACAATGTGTCAATAGCCTCAGTTTACCAGATGGCGTATGTAAAACAGAAAAGAGATGTTCCCATTATTATGGTAACTCACCTTGCAAGGGAAGGGGATATTAAGAAAGCCCTGTCGGAAATAGACAGGCTTTCAATGGTGAAGAAGAAAAGCATATTGATTAGAATTGAGGATTTAGATGAATGAAGGGGTAATAAACAGGTACTGGGAATATTTACCGGTGAGCAACAGGACTCCGGTGGTTACCATGCCCGAGGGTAATACGCCCCTGGTTATTGCGCATAACCTGGCAGGGGCGCTGGGGGGGAAACATGAAATATACCTGAAGTATGAAGGGTTGAATCCAACCGGTTCGTTCAAGGACAGGGGAATGACCCTGGCTATATCAAAAGCCCTGGAGGAGGATTCAAAGGCAGTGATGTGCGCTTCCACGGGTAATACTTCCGCATCCGCGGCAGCTTATTCCGCAAGGTGCGGATTGAAATGTATAGTGCTTATTCCCGAGGGCGCAATCGCACTGGGGAAGTTGTCGCAGGCGATGATTCACGGGGCGCAGGTTATAGCGGTAAGGGGAAACTTTGATGAAGCGCTTAAACTGGCAAAGGATATTACTGATAAAAACCCCATTACGCTTGTGAATTCACTGAATCCCTACCGTATAGAGGGGCAGAAAACCGCTTCCTTTGAAATTATTGATTTTCTTGGCGATGCCCCGGATTACCAGTTCATGCCGGTAGGGAATGCCGGTAATATTACTGCTTACTGGAAGGGGTACAAGGAGTACAGGGAAGCGGGGAAGTCAAAGAAACTTCCTGTCATGATGGGATTCCAGGCGTCAAAATCAGCTCCAATCGTGCTGGGGCATCCAATTAAAAACCCCGAGACGATAGCAACTGCTATCAGGATAGGCAATCCCGCCAGCTGGGAGAAGGCAGAGCAGGCAAGGGATGAATCAGGCGGTGTTATAGACATGGTTACGGATGATGAGATACTTGAGGCGTACAGGCTGCTTGCAAAACTTGAAGGGATTTTCGTCGAGCCGGCGTCGGCAGCTTCGGTTGCGGGGCTGAAGAAGTATATTGAAAGGGATTATTTCAAGAAACACGCGCGTATCGTGTGTATACTTACGGGGCACGGGTTAAAGGACCCTGACAGGGCAATAAAAATTGCAGACCAGCCAAAAGTTGTGGATGCGGATATGGCTGCTGTAGCAAGCGAGATAGGATTGTGACATGAAAACTGTAAGAGTTAAGGTGCCTGCCACGGTAGGGAATCTCGGGCCGGGTTTTGATGTGCTTGGCATGGCGTTGAAGCTATATACCGTGATTGAGTTATCTATTGATAAACTGACAAAGAAAAATAATACTCAACTTATAATTGAGGAGAAGGACAGTAGTATACCAGGGGACAAGAAAAATATTATATGGCTTGCGGCAAAAGAGGTTTTTAAAAAGACAGGTAAGTATCCCGGAAAATGTGTTATAAGGTCAGACAATAAAATCCCGCTTGCCAGGGGCCTGGGCAGCAGCGCTGCGGCGCGTGTCGGGGGGCTGGCTGCCGCAAATAAAATATGCGGTGGAAAGTTATCCGAGCAATGGCTCCTGGATACGGCAGCAAGGCTTGAAGGCCATCCGGATAACGTCGCTCCTGCGATATTCGGAGGGATTGTCAGGTCTTCCCGTTATAAAAATGCAAAAATCGTATACTGGAAGATAGGGGACGGTAAAGGTTTGAGGGTGGTCCTGCACATCCCCGAATATAAGGTGATTACTGATAAGGCGAGGAAAGTTTTCCCGAAAGAAATTGCGCATAGCGCGGCCTGTAAAAATATGGAATATTTTAGTGTTTCATGTACCGCTTACAGCAGGCCGGATTATTCGTTGTTGGATGAAGCAACTAAAGATTTCCTGCATCAACCATATAGAAAAAAGCTAATTCACAATATGGATAAAATATTCAGGGCCGCGATGAATGCCGGGGCGTATGGCGTGGTGTTGAGCGGTTCGGGCCCTGTAATTGCCGCTTTATGCTCCAATAATAGAGTTTTATGTAATAGAGTGGGGAAAGCAATGGTAAGAGCTTCCGGAAAGTATGTAAAAAAGAGCAAATATAAGATTGTTGGAGTGGCGTAAAAAACATCAGTTAACGGGGAGTTGTTATGGCGCTTGTAGTGCAAAAATACGGGGGGTCATCCGTGGCGGACATTGCCATGTTGAAGAACGTGGCTAAAAGGATAATAAGGACAAAGAAGAAAGGCAACAAGGTTGTCGTGGTGGTTTCAGCTCCCGGAGACACAACGGATGAGTTGATGGAGCTTTCAGCGCAGATAACCCCGGCCCCCGAGGACAGGGAACTGGATATGCTTCTTGCTACGGGTGAGCAGAAGTCAATAGCGCTCCTGGCAATGGCAATTCATGCCGCAGGGGAGGATGCCATATCGTTTACCGGCCCGCAGTGCGGGATAATGACGGATATTTCACATACCAGGGCAAGGATAAAGAATATAAACACCTCAAGGCTTGACAGGGAACTGAAGAGGAGAAAGATAATAATCGTAGCGGGATTCCAGGGTATAAGTCATGAGGATAATATTACGACACTGGGAAGGGGAGGGTCCGACCTGACAGCGGTTGCCCTGGCGTCAGTATTAAAGGCGGATGTATGCGAGATATACACGGATGTTGAAGGTATTTATAACGCTGACCCGAGAATTGTTCCCGGGGCGAGGAAGATAAACAGGATATCTTATGATGAAATACTTGAGATGGCGGGTTCCGGGGCCCGGGTCATGCAGGCGCGTTCAATAGAAGTTGCGAAGAAA
>JAUXBS010000150.1 GCA_030619245.1 Clostridia bacterium
ACCTTTAGGTGCGAATAAAAGGAAGTATAATAGATATTAAAATAGATTTGCAAATATGGGGATGCACCCAAATAGACTTTAATTATTGTAAAATATAAACAAATTTGTTAAAATCATTTGAAATATTAAGGGAGGGTTATTAATGAGAGTTTTGATTACAGGGATTACAGGATTCGTGGGGAGCCACCTGGCGGATTATCTTCTTGAAAAAGGGGATATAGAAATATACGGAATTGAAAGGTGGAGGAGCAATACAGAGAATATTGAGCACATTAAAGACAGGATTAAACTTATAGAATGCGATATCCGTGACTCATCGTCGGTTGACAAGGTAATCAAGCAGGTTAAGCCGGACAAGATATTCCACCTGGCGGCGCAGTCATTCGTTTTATCATCCTGGCATGCGCCGGCGGAGACACTGTCAACGAACATAATGGGGGAGTTGAACCTGTTTGAAGCAGTCCGCAACTCAGACTCTGACCCGGTGATACAGATAGCCGGTTCCAGCGAGGAATACGGGCTGGTTAAGGAAGATGAAACTCCCATAAAGGAAACTAACCAGCTGCGCCCGCTGTCCCCTTACGGAGTCAGTAAGGTGGGGCAGGACATGCTTGCCTACCAGTATGCCAGGAGTTATGGGATAAAAGCAGTGGTTACCAGGGCCTTCAACCATTCGGGTCCCCGCAGGGGAGAAGTTTTTGTTGTATCCAATTTTGCAAAGCAGATAGCGGAGATTGAAAAGAAGAAAACCGACCCGGTGATAAGAGTTGGCAACCTGGAAGCAAAAAGGGATTTTACTGATGTGAGGGATATTGTTAAGGCGTACTGGCTTGCGACCGAGAAGTGCGAATACGGGGAAGTATACAATATCTGCAGCGGCAGTTGTTATTCAATACAGGAGGTTTTAGATATGCTGCTTGGATTTTCAAAGGTTAAGGTGGAAATAAAGAAGGATCCTTCAAGGATGAGGCCTTCGGACGTGCAGATTCTTCTCGGGGATAATTCAAAGTTCTGCAAAGCCACGGGCTGGAAGCCGGAAATACCGTTTGAAAAGACCGCGGAAGACCTTATAAATTACTGGAGAGAGAAACTATGAAAGCTGTAATTCTAAGTGGTGGGAAAGGGACCCGCCTGCGCCCGATTACTCATACGAACGCAAAACAACTGGTTCCAATAGCCAATAAGCCGATACTATTTTACGGGATAGAAGCTATTAAGGAAGCCGGGATAACTGATATCGCAGTGGTTATAGGAGACACGGGAGACGAGATAAGGAAGGCAGTGGGTAACGGGAAAAGATGGGGGGTAAAGGTTACCTATGTACAGCAGGAGGCGCCGCTGGGCCTGGCTCATGCAGTGAAGATATGCAGGGGTTTTACGAAGAAGGATTCCTTCGTAGTCTTCCTTGGAGACAATTTGATTAAGGACGGGATAAAGAGCCTGGTGGATGATTTTAAGAAGAAGAAGCCGAATGCTCAGGTTTTGCTGGCGCATGTACCCCATCCCGAGCAGTTTGGAGTTGTTGAACTGAAGAATAACAGGGTATTTAAACTTGATGAAAAGCCAAAGAAGCCAAAGACTGACCTGGCCCTGGTAGGCGTATACATGTTTGACCATAATGTTTTCAGGGCTATTGCGCAGCTTAAACCTTCGGCCCGCGGTGAATTAGAAATAACAGATGCCATACAATGGCTTGTTGACAAGAAAATGAAGGTTAACCCGTATATCATAAAAGGCTGGTGGAAGGATACGGGAAAACTAAAAGATATGTTAGAGGCAAACAGGATAATTCTTGACGGTATCAAACAGGATATTAAAGGGAAGGTTGATAAAAAGTCGCAGATAGAAGGAAAAGTGGTTATTGGAAGAGGCTCGGAAATAAAAGACAGCGTGATAAGGGGGCCGGCGATAATAGGAAGAAACGTAAGAATAAGGAATTCCTACATAGGGCCCTTCACGTCCGTTAATGACGGGGTTTTGATTGAAAAGAGCGAGATAGAACACAGCATAATCCTAATGAACTGCAGGATAACGGAGATAAAAAGAATAGAGGACAGCCTGATAGGCCAGAACGTTCAAATAATAAAATCAAAGTCCAAGCCTGTGGCGTACCGGATAATGGTAGGAGACTCAAGCTGTATTGAAGTGCTGTAAAAATATATGCAAAGGAGCACAAAAATGATAAGCGGAGTGATAGTAAAGAAGTTAAAAGTAATACCGGATGAAAGAGGCAGGTTGATGGAAATCCTTCGAAGCGACGATGATATATTTGTAAAGTTCGGACAGGTTTATATGACCACGACTTATCCCGGGGTGGTTAAGGCCTGGCATTATCATAAAAAGCAAACGGATAATGTTGCGGTAGTGAAGGGCATGATTAAGCTGGTGCTGTATGATGCGAGGAAGGATTCAAAAACAAAAAACCAGATAAATGAGATATTCGCGGGGATACATAATCCTGCGCTGGTCCGTATTCCGAAAGGCGTGTACCACGGCTGGATGTGCATAAGCGAAGATGAAGCGATGGTAATAAACTGCCCGACGGAGGCATATAATTATAAGAAACCGGATGAGTACAGGGTTTCGCCTTACGGGAAGAAGGTCCCGTACGACTGGAAGAGAAAAGACGGGTAAATCTACCGGCTGGAGAAAGAAAAGATAAAGAAAAAAAGGGAGAAGGAATGAAATTATTGGTTACAGGCGGCTGTGGTTTTATCGGCAGTAACTTCATTCATTATATTTTTGAAAAATACCCTGATTATAAGATAACAAACCTGGATAAGATGACTTACGCGGGTAATCTTGAAAACCTCAGGAGTGTTGAGGTGAACCCGAATTACAGGTTTATCAGGGGTGATATATGCAATGTTGGAATTGTTAATTCCGCCGCGAGGGATGTTGATGTTATACTGAATTTTGCTGCGGAAACACATGTGGACAGGTCTATACAGGACGCGGATGCTTTTGTCAGGACCAATGTTTTTGGCGTATATGCGCTGTTGGAAGCAGTGAAGAAAAACAAGGTAAAGCGGTTCATTCATATCTCAACGGATGAGGTTTACGGCTCAATCAACACGGGGTCCTTCAAGGAAACGGATATACTTGAACCGTCAAGCCCTTACTCCGCCTCAAAGGCAGGCGCGGATTTGCTTGTTAAATCATACAGGACCACCTTCAACCTGCCGGTCATAATTACCAGGAGTTCAAATAATTACGGCCCTTACCAGTACCCGGAAAAGGTAATTCCCCTCTTCATAACGAATGCCCTGGAGGACAAGCCGGTCCCCCTGTACGGGGACGGCAGGAATGTAAGGGACTGGCTGTATGTAAAGGATAACTGCAGGGCAATAGATACAGTGATGCACAAAGGCAGGGACGGGGAAATATACAACATAGGCGGCGGAGTTGAAATGCCGAATATTGAGTTGACAAAGACAATACTGTCATTTATAGGAAAACCTGAAACACTTATAAAACCGGTCCAGGACAGGCCCGGGCATGACAGGAGGTACTCCATTGACAGCAGTAAGTTAACCAGTGAACTGGGCTGGAAACCGGAATATGATTTTAAAAAAGGAATCAAGGAAACAATTAGATGGTATGTCGGCAATAAGTCCTGGTGGACGAGGCTCAGAAAACAGGGGTAACTATGAAGATACTCATTACAGGCGCGGGAGGCATGCTCGGAATTGACCTGGCAGAAGCGCTGGCGGACAGGCATGAATTGGTTTTAATGGATAATAAACCCCTGCCGTCAGGTGTATTGAAGGATTTCCGGGTTTTGAAGGTTGATGTCACCGATGCGAAAAAGACTTATGACGAAGTGACGTCAATAAACCCTGAATTGGTTATTCATTTAGCGGCATTTACGGATGTGGACGGCGCTGAAGCTGACAGGGACCTGGTTTATAGCGTAAATTCCCAGGGAACACGCAATATCGCCCTGGCGTGCCAGAGGTTTGATACCGCAATGCTCTATGTAAGCACGGATTATGTTTTTGACGGCAGTAAGGGTAAGCCGTACACGGAGTTTGACAGCCCCTGTCCCCGGGGTGTATACGCGGAATCAAAATACCAGGGGGAACTGTACGTACAGCGGTTGTTGAATAAGTACTATATAGTCCGTACATCCGGGTTGTATGGAAAGAACGGCAGTAGTTTTGTCTCAGCGGTATTAAGGCAGTTAAAGGAAAAAGATGAAATCCGGGTGGTTGACGACCAGGTTACTTCCCCGACGTATACGAAGGACCTTGCCGGGGCTTTAAAACAATTAATAGCTGCTCA
>JAUXBS010000038.1 GCA_030619245.1 Clostridia bacterium
ACTGCTTTTTGTTTATTAAGGAAAAATATTTCCTTTAAAAAAATAGTTATTTCACAAATAGTTACAGCATTACTTTTTTCAGTTCAATTTAAAACTATACTACAATTATCTTCATTAAAATGCTGGATTCCTAAGCCAACTCTGGATACAGTAAGAAAATGTTTTAATCGTTATTGGGGAAATGATCATATTTTAATAATAATAGCTATAATCGCGATATTAATATACTTCATAAATACGTTCACTGTGAATAGAAAAATCAAGAGAAATGTTGATGTTTCTGAAAAAATATTACTCTTTTGGATATTTTTAACATATGTCATGATGCATATCAAATCTATTGTTTCTTTGCCAGTATTAGTACCAAGAACTGCTGGTGTTATTTATCCTGCAATTGTTTTGTTGTTTTCTAGAGGAGTATTCCTTATTAAAAATAAGAATATTATTATATTCTTGTGTTTGTTTGTTTTAATTTCATTTAGAAATATATTTGTTATAAAACACTTTTGTGTTAGGCCTCGCAAACAACAATTCAGGGAAGATGCAAAAATATGTGTGACTGACAGGGAAATACTTGATGAGAGTATAGTATTCTCTTATGCTCATAATAAGAAGTACTTTGAATACTATTTTGATATGTTTAATTGTCCGCGCAGGGTAATAAAAAATCTAAAAATACCAAAGAGAAGGATAGTTGGAAGTATTAATAGTATTGTCAGAAGGAACAAAAAACAATATTTCTGGTTGCTTACGGGGCATCTGAGGTTCCCCGAGGAAGTGCTTGATGAGTTAAATAAGGAGTATAGGTGTATTAAGCATGAGAAATTAATAGGAGCGCAGGCGATACTGTTTGCTGTGAAATAATTATACTTCAAGGGAAGGTTATCAAATGGAAGTACTATTTGTAATAATAGTTCTGGTTATCATGTATGTTTACATGGTTTATCCCTTGTTGTTAATATTATTAAGTTATTTGAAAAAAACAGATACGGTTGATAAAACCGGCATTTTCCCATTTGTTACCATTCTTATTACTGCATATAATGAAGAGGATATAATAGGGAAGAAACTTGATAATACGCTTCAACTGGATTATCCAAAGGATAAACTTGAAATCATCGTTGTTTCCGACGGTTCCACGGATAATACAAACAGGATAGTAAGAGAGTATGAAGGTAAGGGGGTAAAACTTAATATTATTGAAAAGAGGGCAGGGAAGACCGCTGCCCAGAATGATTCGGTGGTAAAAGCCGGGGGTGAAATTATAGTGTTTTCTGACGCAAACGGCATGTATGAAAGAGACGCAGTATCCAAACTGGCCGGGAATTTCAGGGATGAAAAAACCGGGTGTGTCTGCGGGGAACTGCTTTACACGGATGCTCGCGGGGATACGGCGGGGAAGGGTGAAAACCTTTACTGGCGGTATGAAAGGTTCTTGAAAAAAAAGGAGAGTGAGCTCGGTTCAGTTCTCGGGGCGGCGGGTTCAATCTATGCCGTGAGGAAGGAACTGTATGTTCCCCTGGATGAATCATTAATCAGTGATTTTTTAGAGCCGCTCAAGGTGCGTGAAAAAGGATACAGGGTAAGCTATGAACCTGAAGCCATTTCCCGGGAGGAAACCTCGGCGTCAATAGGTGATGAATTTAAGCGGAAAGTAAGAATTATCACCCGCGGGATTTTTGGTTTGTTTGCCGTAAAGAACCTGTTGAATCCCTTTAAATACGGTTTATTCAGCATTCAATTAATATCGCATAAACTGCTGAGATGGTTAATTCCGATTTTCATGGTTTTTCTTTTTATATTAAATATATTGCTTTTAGATAAAAAAATGTTTATAATTATATTCTATTGCCAGATGATGTTTTATGCGTTTTCCTTCGTGGGTTATTTGCTGGAAGGAAAAAAGGTTAAAGCAAGGGTGTTTTTTATGCCGCTGTACTTCTGCATGGTTAACCTGGCGGCATTATCCGGATGGTGTAATTTTATCAGAGGCAGGAAGAACATATTATGGGAAACCCGGGAAAGACAATAATCGGTAAGGATAAGAAAGTTTTACTCTGGATTATCCTGGTCGCGGTGGTAGTGAGGCTTGTATGTATAAATTCCTTATTGCTGGATTGCCATAGTTTCAGGCAGGCGATTACCGCGATGACTTCAAGGAATATATGCAGGGGTGACGGGAATCTTTTCATGCCGCTGAGGGATGACGGAGGGGCCAAACGTATAATCGCTAACGGGGAGTTCCCGGTGTATCAGTATACTGTTGCTGTATTCTATAAAATATTCGGTGTTCATGAGATTATAGGGAGGCTGGTGAACGTTTTCTTTTCCGTATTGTCAATATTTTTTCTTTACCTGCTGGTTAAAAATATATTAGACAGGAAACTGGCATTATTAACTGCGGGTGTTTATTCGCTGGTCCCGTTGGCTGTTTATTACAGTAGGACATTCCAGAGGTTTGGCATGGTTATATGTTTTTTAATAGGGGGGCTTTATTTCTTTAATAAATGGGTAAATAAACCAAAATGGTATTTTTCTATCCTGGCAGTGATATTCTGTAATATTTCTTTCCTGATGTATCCTCCCGGGATGTCCGTGATATTGCCCATGGCTTATCTGGCGTATTCCAAATACGGTAAAAAGGCTTTTAAAGATTATAGGTTATACCTTACATTTTTCTGTTTAGTTATTTTTACCTTTGCCTGGATATACTATTTTGTTAAAATAAGCGGGGGAGGCGCGTTTGCCTGGCATCATGACTGGGGAAACTGGAAGTACTATTTTACCTGGCTGAATATTAATTACTTTTTTAAAACCATGTTTTATGTCCCCGCCAAGTTCGTATTTACGCCTTTAGGATATGCAGCGCTTATAATCGGGATTATAAAAAGTTCTGAAAAAAAATACAGGATGTTTTATTTCTGGATGTTAGCCATTTACATTAATTATGCGCTGGACCCTTATCCAAGTTTCCAGGTACTGCATGAGTATTACTATTACCAGCTTGTCCCGGCCGGGGCGGTTTTTATTGCCGTGGGGCTTGACTGGTTATGGCAGAGGAGAAGGCTCCTGCAGGTTGCTTCCTTCAAAAGGGTAATGGTAATACTGGTTCTGATTATCTGTTCGGTTTCAAGCATGTATCCCTGCAAGAAGGCCATGATGCGTTATGTGACGAGATGGAGGATTAACCAGTACCTTCCTTCTTTGACTGTTAGAGGAATTACGGAAAAGGATTCCCTCGTGGTATATGCGGGAGGCAAGCCCCAGCTGGTATATTACTGTGACAGGATAGGCTGGAAAACGTCAAAATATCCGGGGTGTCGCGGTTCAAGAGGACATGCCGCCATAGAACGGTACAAACGTAAGGGGGCTGATTATCTTGTGAATTTAACAACAGGGGATTTTAAGGAAAAACATAAAAAATACTTACTGGACCTTCAGGAGCATTATAAGTTAATTGAAAGAACAAATGATTATGTTATATATAAATTAATCTAAAGGATGGATAAATAATGCTGTACGCCATTATATCGGTAATAATTGACGCTTTCTTGGTAAACGCGGGAATAACCCTTTCATTCCTGATAAGGTTTAAAGGGCAGGTTCCTGAAATAAACTTCATGCCTTATAAAAGCCTCTGGTTGTTCGTTACAATCATTATGCTTGGTGTCTTTTACTCATTCGGGTTATATCATCGCAAGAAGAATTATACTACGGTGAACATTATTGACAATACGATAAGAAGCGTTTTTTTTGGGACGCTTATCCTCTTTGTCGCCGTGTACAGCGTAAGGTTAAGGCTCGGGAAGTTCCCCACTTCGGTTCTTGGGATTTCCTGGATAGTTAATACGGTATTTATCGGCGGCTGGCGCCTGTTTGCAGGCCTTTTCAGGAAGATAGCCCCTAAGAGATTACTGGTGATAGGGAAGGGGACAGAAGAAAGAAATTTACTTGAGAATATTATCAAGAATCCCGGATGGGGGTACCGGCTGGTCGGAGTCATGGATGAGAAAATCAATAAACTTGATATTCCCGGGGTCAGGCTGCTAAAGTCAATGAAGACCGTAAGGGGTTTTATCGTGAAGGAAAATATTGATGAGGTTATTATCGCCCTCCCGGATAACATGCATAATAGGATAAGTGAGATTGTTTCCCAGTGCCACGGGCTTGGCGTGAGGTTCAGCATTATACCGAACCTGTATGAAATATTCCTGAGCAGGACGGACGGGGATGAGATAGACGGCCTGCCTTTAGTTGAGGTGATGGTTTCACCCATAGGCGGCGTTAATGAGGTTATTAAAAGGCTGGTGGATATCATTGTATCCGCTGCGGGGTTGTTGTTATCCCTGCCGGTTTTATTAATACTTGCAATGTTCTCAAAGCTTGAGGACAGGGGGAGTATATTTTTTAAACAGGAGAGGGTTGGAAAAAACGGCAAGGTGTTTAACTGTTATAAGTTGAGGACCATGAGTGAAGGGGCTGAAGAAAAGACAGGCCCTGTCCTGGCAATAAAGGATGACCGCAGGATAACAAGGCCCGGGAAGTTCCTGAGGAAATCCCGCATTGACGAAATCCCGCAGTTGATAAACGTTATGAAGGGGGACATGAGCCTGGTCGGGCCGAGGCCTGAAAGGCCGTTCTTCGTTGAAAAATTCAAGAAGGATATACCGGGATACGTTGAAAGACTGCAGGTAAAGCCGGGGATTACAGGCCTGGCCCAGGTGAACTCGGCTTATGATATTTCAGCGCGGGATAAACTGCATTTTGATTTAATGTATATCAGGAAGCAGTCCGTGTTCACGGATTTAAAAATTATGTTTAAGACTGTATGGGTAATGCTCAGCAGCAAGGGAGCGTATTAAGGGATGAATATACTGGTGACCGGAGGAGCGGGGTTTATCGCATCGCACGTGGTTGACGCCTGCATCAGGGAAGGGCACAGGGTTATTGTTGTTGATAACCTTTTCACAGGCAGGAAGGAGAACGTTAATAAAAAGGCGGAGTTTCATAATCTGGACATCTGCAGCAGCAGGCTTGAGGGCCTCTTCAAGGAAAATAATATTGATATTGTAAGCCATCACGCCGCGCAGCTTGACGTCAGGAAGTCCGTGGAAAATCCCATATTTGACGCGCAGGTGAATATTATCGGTTCGTTGAACCTGCTTGAGAATGCGGTTAAATATAAGGTTAAAAAGTTCATATTTGCCTCTTCGGGAGGTGTCATGTACGGTGAAGCGGGAGATACCCCTCCGGATGAGACTTTTCCCGCGAATCCCAGGTCGCCGTACGGTGTTTCAAAACTGTCGGTCGAGCATTACCTGGCTTATTTCGGCGGGCTTTATGACCTGGAATATACTATACTCAGGTACGCGAATGTTTACGGCCCCAGGCAGGACCCGTTTGGCGAGGCGGGTGTTGTGGCAATATTCTCAAATGCAATGCTTAAGGATGAAAAAGTTAAGATTTTCGGGGACGGTGAACAGCTGCGCGATTATGTTTTTGTCGGGGATGTAGTCAGGGCGAATATCCTGGCGCTGGGTAAGGGTGATAAGGAATTAATAAATATAGGCGCAGGCAGTACCAATTCGGTGAACACTCTTTTTAAGGAAATGAAGAAGATAATAAATTATGATAAGGAACCTGTTTACAGGGATAAGAGGCCGGGAGAGTTATTCAGGAGTTCGCTGGATGTGAGCAGGGCGGAGAAGGTACTGGACTGGAAATCCGGGGTGGAGTTTAAAAAGGGATTATCCGATACCATAGGATATTTCAGGAGAGAAATAAATGAAGGTTAAGGCAGTAATCATGGCAGGCGGGGTTGGCGAGAGGTTCTGGCCGAAGAGTAGGATAAAGAATCCGAAACAGCTCCTTCCCATTACCGGTGACAGGCCGATGATAAAGAACACGGTTAACCGTTTGAAGACGTTTATGCCGGTTAAGGATATAATGATAATTACAGGGGAGTTATACGTAAAAGCAATCCGCAGGCTGGTACCTGAGCTCCCTGCAGCCAATGTCATAGGTGAACCGCTGGGCAGGAACACGGCTCCCTGTATAGGGCTTGCCGCGGTGAAGATCAAGGAAAAGGACGCGGTAATGATTATGTTCCCGTCCGATCACGTGATTTCACCCGTGAAAAGGTTCGCGGAAACCCTGAGGTGGGCAGCGGTTCTTGCTGAAAAAACAGATAACCTGATAACCATGGGGCTCAAGCCGTCCTGCGGTTCAACCGCATACGGTTATATAAAAGAGGGAAAGAAGTTTGTTTTAAAAGACGGCGGCAAGGGGAGGGGGAAACCCCGGGGGATAGAAGCCTACCGGGTTGAGGCTTTTGTGGAAAAACCCGATGAGAAGACAGCCGGGAAGTACGTTAAGAATGGCAGTTACCTGTGGAACAGCGGCATTTTTATATGGAGGAAGTCAGTTATCCTGTCTGCCATGAAAAAACACCTGCCGGATGTCCATAAAAAATTATTAAAAATAAAGGGGAGCAATATAAAGAGTATTTACCCGGCAATTGAGAGGGTATCAATAGACTACGGTATAATGGAGAAGGTGGACAACAGGTTGATTATCGCCGCTGATTTTAACTGGAATGACGTTGGTTCCTGGGAGGCCCTGGATAAGTGTTTCCCTAAAGACAGGCGGGGTAATATAAAACAGGGGAACGTTTTATCGTTTGATAGCAGTGATAACATGATATTCGCCGAAAAGGACCTGGTGGTTACCCTGGGAGTGTCCGGGCTTATTATTGTTTCAACGGACGATGCGATTATTATACTGAAGAACGGCAGGGGTGAAGAGGTCAAGAAGGTCGTAGGCCGGTTGAAGGTTGATAAGAAACTAAAAAAATATTTGTAAGGGAGCGGAGGAGTGGGTATAAAATTCGGTACTGACGGCTGGAGGGGCATTATAGCAGATGATTTTACGTTTGAGAACGTGGGGAACGTTGCCCAGGCTATTGCGGATTACGTCCTGGAGGAAGCAGGAAACAAAAAGATTAAACCTGACCTGGTGGTTGGCTATGATAACCGTTTTTTAGCGGAGAAATTTGCTTCCAGTATAGCTGAGGTACTGTCGAAAAACGGCATAAATGCGGCGCTTGGCAGCAGTCCGGCGCCGACTCCCGCGGTTTCGCTTGCGGTTAAACAAAAGAAGCTTATAGCGGGTATTATGGTAACCGCTTCTCACAATCCCGCTGAATATTGCGGAATAAAGATAAAAGCGGATTACGGGGGGCCGGCAACCCCTGAGATAACGTCCAGGGTGGAGGGGAACCTTTCCGGGAATAGGAAGCCAAACCTGAAGGAAACTGAATACGGCAGGGTGTCAACGGAGGACCTGAACCCGGGATACCTTAAGAAGGTAATGAGCCTTATTGACATGAACCTCATTAAGAAGGCCGGGCTTGCAGTGGTCTGTGATTCGATGTACGGGGTAAATGGAAACCATCTGTCTGATGTGTTGGAAGGGACTGATTGCAGGGTAATTAATATTCATAATTACAGGGACGCGTTGTTCGGAGGTATACATCCTGAACCAATAGAGAAGTACTTAACCGAGCTGAAAGAGAGGGTCGGGAAGGAAAATACTGATATAGGCGTTGCCATAGACGGGGATGCTGACAGAATAGGGGTTGTTGATGATGAGGGGGTGTATTTGCCTCCCCTCCAGGTGTTTCCCCTGCTGCTTTTGTACTTCGTTAGGGAGAAAAAGCTGAAGGGCAGGGTTGTCCAGACAATTTCGCTTGGTTATTTAAGCGAGAGGATTGCGAAGAAGTACAAGCTTGACCTGCAGGAAGTGCCAGTGGGGTTCAAGAACGTGGTTGACTGGATGCTTAAACCGGAAGGTGTAATAATCGGCGGAGAGGAAAGCGGCGGGTATGGATACAGCGGGTATATACCTGAAAGGGACGGCCTGCTTTCCACGCTGTACTTCCTGGAAATGCTGGCAAAGACAGGGAAGAAGCTGTCAGTCCTTAAGAGGGAAATGCAGGAGGAGTTCGGGGCTTCGGTTTTCGGAAGGACTGATTACCGCTATGACGCGGACAGGTTAAGAATTGACGATAAGAAGAAGTTCTTCAGCGGACTTGGAAAGAAGGCGCCGAAGGAAATACTCGGCATAAAGGTAAGGGAAGTCAAGGCCTATGACGGTATTAAGTACATTCTTGAGGATGACAGCTGGCTCCTGATAAGGGCTTCGGGGACCGAGCCGTTGTTAAGGATATATTCAGAAACCGGTAATAAGGAGAAGACAGATAAACTCCTTGAAACCGGCAAGAAAATAGTTTTCAAATAATAAAGAAGGGGCTCTTTTCCAGAATCAAATGGATGTAAAGGCTGTTTCATCTGCCTTAAGTCTGCAATCGGGAGCTATTTTTCCGGCGGCTGCGGAACTCACCCGGCCTGGCCGGGTTCAGACAGTCCTCGCCGACTGCTCCGAAAAAATATTTCCGC
>JAUXBS010000187.1 GCA_030619245.1 Clostridia bacterium
GATAAACTGTATTTTGAGCCCCTGACGGTTGAAGACGTCCTGAACATCGTCAGCCTTGAAAAACCAGCCGGGGTAATAGTCCAGTTCGGCGGGCAGACCCCGCTTAATATAGCCAACACTCTTTCCAGGGCAGGCGTAAAAATACTGGGGACAAGCCCTGATTCCATTGACAGGGCCGAGGACCGGAAAAGGTTCAAAGCGGTGATAAAGAAACTGAACCTGATACAACCCGATAACGGCACCGCCACATCCTTTAACGAGGCAAGAAAAATAGCGGGTAAAATAGGCTACCCGGTGGTTGTCAGGCCCTCTTATGTCCTGGGCGGAAGGGCAATGGAAATAGTTTACGATAACGAAGACCTGGACAACTACATGAAGAAAGCCGTCGAGGCCTCTCCTGAACACCCCATACTTATAGACAGGTTTCTTGAAGACGCCATAGAAGTGGACGTTGACGCAATCTCAGACGGCAAAAAATGCGTCATAGGCGGGATTATGGAACACATAGAAGAAGCCGGCATACACTCCGGCGACAGCGCCATGGTACTCCCCCCCCATACCCTCAATAAAGACACCCTGGATCTCATCAGGAAAAACACTTACGCCCTGGCAAAGGAACTTGATGTCAGGGGACTCTTAAACATACAGTACGCGGTAAGGAACAATGTAGTTTATATACTTGAAGTGAACCCGAGGGCAAGCAGGACCATACCTTTTATCAGCAAGGTCATTGGCGTGCCGCTGGCAAAATACGCTACCAAAATAATGCTCGGGAAGACGCTGGACGAAATCGGATTTACAAAAGAAAAGAAAATCAGCCACGTCGCCATCAAGGAGTCCGTATTCCCCTTCATAAAGTTCCCCGGCGCCGATGCAATACTCGGCCCCGAAATGAAATCCACGGGCGAAGTCATGGGCATAGCCTCATCGTTTGGCGCCGCTTACGCGAAGAGCCAGATAGCCGCCGGCCAGAAACTTCCCAAAAAGGGCAGGGTGTTCCTGAGCGTCAAGAACCAGGATAAGAGAAACCTGATATTGATTGCCAGGAAACTCTCCGACCTGGGATTCAAGATTCTTGCCACTTCCGGCACCGCGGAAACCCTGAAAAGGAATGACATTGAGGCGCAGGTACTGCCCAAACTCCACGAAGGAAGGCCCAACATAGTAGACCTTATCAAAGACGGCAAGGTAAGCCTCGTTATAAACACGCCTGCCGGAAAACTCACAAAGGCAGACGAAACCGTAATAAGGTCCAACACCATCCTCTACGGCATCCCTCTTATTACCACCATTGCCGGAGCTCAGGCAACCGTCAGCGGTATTGAAAACCTTATCCGGAAATCAAAGATGTCCGTAAAATCCATCCAGGAATACCACAAAACAATAAAATAGTTTATTCTTAAATATTGTTTCTGTCAAATGGCGGGATAGTTCTTTTTTCAGCGGGTTTAGCAAACCTATATTACTGGTCCTGAGCGTAGTCGAATGGACCCGCCCCTTCAGGATTGAAAAACGCTATTAATAAAAACTATTGTTTGTCTATTATGCTCGGATATTCTCTATTAACCTTTTAATATCCTCAATAAAAACCCCTGTATAATCTTCTCCGGGATATAGCTTATCATCCGAGAGAATTTCCGCAAAACCGGATGTTTCAATTTTCGGTTTTACTTTCTGCATTAAAACCCTGAGTTCTGAGGACTGCAGTAAAGAGTCGTATTCTAATATCCTGTTATTACTTAGTTTAATCCATATTATTTCAAGCGCGCACAATATTGCAGGCCAGTTTATCCATTGCAACAGCCCATTATCCTGCTTAAGAAATTCAAACCACTTCCTTTTATCCAGCCAATAGTGTTTTTCTCTGCCGATAGTCCGGACACGAACAAGTCCCGACTGTATCATTTCAACCAAAATGTCCTGAACCGTTTTTTGTGAATAATAAACTTCTCTTGCTATCAAACTTGGATGAGCGCTCTCGTGTGTAAGAAGGTAAAGAATTATTTCACACCTTGCATTAATTCCAAACAGAGAGCGCAATTTAATAAGAATACCCGTGTTTTTAGTTATATTTACAGGTTGGGTATGCCCGCGCAATTTAATTTTACCGCGCGCAAATCCATAATTATTGAAATTAACATCCGGTTCTCCGTAGTTTTCCATGGGGTTCCCGTCTTTAAAAAAGAAAAGAGGCGTAGAATTGTTTGTGAACTCATTTAACCCGGATTTTAATAACGTTCTCCATTTTAAACATTTTGAACGTCCTGTCGAAACTTTGGCTATTGCTGATAAAACCTTTCCCCCGGCAAAGTTTTCTTTTTTTAAAATATTTCTTAGGCGCTGGATGTTTATTAAATTCCCGTTTACATCAAGCCAATCAAGAACTTCGTCAAAAAGCCTCGCATCATAACGACCGATGGTACAAGTGAATAATAAAAGCGCTTCCGGGTCAATAATCCATTTGTCCTTAATATCGGCATGCCCGGCAACACCCAGTGCTACCCATTGCCTCCATGAAAAATGCAAGAGAAATTCCAGATATAAATCTCTAAATTCTTTCAGCGATTTTACCATATCCCACTTTCCTTAACATATCAATTAAAACCTGCCGGAAACCTTCACTTGTATCATGTGTCATAGCCCACTTTGCCGCCCCTTCTATTTCTATCTCTGTTGGATTCATTTCAATTAAGTCATCAACATGCTTGCCGGCCCCCTGATCAACAGCAGCGTAAAGTTTAAAATATATCTGATCAACCCTGCCAATAAAATGCACTGTTAAAACATTACTATATTTCCTGGAATGGAACCTGTCAGTAAAACCTTCCGGCAACCCAAACTTAACCAGTTCCGTAGGCCCTGTATTGATCCATTTTTCTTCAAGCCCTAAATCCCCTGCAACCTGCTTAACCACTTTGCCAAGAGGTTCGGGTAAATTTTTGCACTCTTTAACAAGGAATTTCCTATCCGGGGTTTTATAACCAATTCCAACAATATCGATATCTTTTGTAAATATTCTTTTCTTTATCAGGCCTGTAATTATCAATGCCGAACCTCCACAAACAATAATATTAAGAGGTTCTGAACTTTCTATTTCCAGCCTTTCTCCTAAAAGAAACAATGCTCTGTTTATACTTTTGATATTAAACACAATATAATTTATACCCCTTATGTTTAGTGATATTAATACTATTATACAACAATATCCTTGCTTTGTCAAGTCTTTTTCGCCATTTTTTGGGAATTAGGAAGGAATATTATAAAATGCAATAATTACAAAGTGCGCGACTCTATGGAATATGACATTATGGGGTAGTAAGGAATCCCCGTGGGAGGGTCCCTGTTTTTCCTCCGTTTTCAGGCAAACACACTAACCCCTTCATAGATACTTTCAGGATTGTACCCCCCCTCCAGCAGGTAGAAGGATTTGTAGGGTTTAA
>JAUXBS010000082.1 GCA_030619245.1 Clostridia bacterium
CAAAAACCGTGCCCTCGGGAACCACGCAGAGGCCAAAGTTATCATCCATAAACCTTGCTTCTTCTCTTGTATGCTGAACATACGGCTCTTCCGGTTCACTCCCGTTTATCCACACAACTTTGTTTATTATCTCTATCTTATCGCCTTCAACCGCAATTATCCTTTTCACGAATTTCTTGTCACCCTCCATAGGAGACTGGAAACAGATTATCTCTCCTCTTTTCGGGTCCCTGAATATGTAGGCAAGTTTATTAACGAAAAGCCTTGTTTCTACATGCAGGGTTGGTTCCATGGAACCCGACGCAATATATATCCATTCAATCATGTAATTCCTGATTGCAAAACCCAGGGACACGCCAAGGACAACCAGAAATATCAATTTTTTTATCATATTCCTTTACAAAACACCTTTCTCTCTGACTTCACCGGGAATTATATCAAATTATCATAAAATAATCAAAACAATTCATCAGGTTCTATTATTATTCATCCTAGTATAGTGGGAAATAAAGGGTTGATTTGTACAGTAATTGATATGATATAAAAAAGTAGACCCATTCAGCCTCCAGGGGGTTGACGACATGAACGAGCCTACTCTTGTATTATACAATAAATATTTTTCAATGTCAAGCAAAAAATATGTGTAAATTATAGCATTACTGTAATTTACATGTTTTTTTTCATTTCTTCCGAAGATATTCAGTGTTATGAATTTCCCTGATATTTCAGAATTTATTGACTTCTCCAATAATATTAAGTAGGATAATAATAAACCAGAACAAAGGACAACTTTATGCCGCTTATCAAACTTCTCAGAAAAGGGACTATTGATTCACATGAGAAAGTTCTTACCTCACCGTATTTTGAAAAACTCGTTTGTTCCGGAAAACACTATGACATGGGCCTCCAACAGGGTAAGCGGTTTAAGAGGAAAATATCAAGAAATGAAAAAATCCTCGCAGAAACAGAACTCTTCCGGAAATTCGTACCTTCCTTCATACCACTGCCTTTCCTGCTTCACGCGGCAAAGAAAATACTGCCGGTATTCATCCCCTCGGTTCTTTCAGGCGAAAAGGACATTTTTTCAAGATTAAACGGCATTGCGGACGGAGCCGGGGTTGACAGGGAACTGATATTCCTCACCCAGGCTCTTGAAATCATCCTTGATCATATACCCTACCACGCGGGCTGCACAACTGTTGCTATCACCCCCGGAAGATTTATAGACAAGGAACCTGTAATCATAAGAAATTTTGATTTCCTGGATAACTTCCGGGTATTCAATATAATAAGAAGGAGTAATCCCCTCGGAGGGATACCCAGCCTGGAACTTTCCTTTACATCAATAGCAGGTTCGCATACCGGGATTAACAGGGAAGGCCTTGCTCTCTCGTATAACTACGGCTATTCAAAAGAGCCCCAGCAGGCAAGGGTTCCGTTAACCTGCCACGTACAGTCTGCCCTGGAGAAATTCAGGACCACACAACAGGCGGTTAATTTTTTCCTTAACAAGCCATTCTCAGCAGGCGCCATATTAACCATATGCGACGCAGAAGGAAACCTCGTTACCCTGGAAGGCAGCCCGACAAAGAAAGCATTAAGATATCCCGATAATAACGGCCTCATAATAAACACAAACCGTTTTATGACAGATGAAATGCAGTCGGTGAACATTCCGGACGAAGCCCTATTTGACAAAAACATGCCCTACGGGCTGGATAAGGTCAGGATCCACGAATCAAATGAGCAGCGGGCAAAAACCATCAACAGGGAATTTAATAAAACCAAAAATATATCCGTGGATACAATATTCAAAGTCCTCTCACACCACGGTGATGACAACAACGCCTTTGATAACTGCGCCTGCAGGCACCTGCCCATCTTCCAGACAATCGCCTCGGCGGTAATGTTCCCAAAGAGAAGAACCGCTTACTTCCTTGTCGGCTCCCCCTGCAGGAAGAAGTACCATAAATACAACTTCCGGTAACTTCTATACATTAAACATGCGCTTCCTAACAGCTATTATATGATTTGATTTCTATCCTTATTTCTTAGGCAGGAAAACTATAAAGGCAGAACCCTTCTCTATTTCGCTTTCAACGGTTATCTTTCCACCGTGGGCTTCAACAATGGACTTTACTATCGGCAGGCCCAGCCCGGTCCCCTTCTGTCCGGGTATCGTATCTCTTAACCCCTTGACCTGGGCAAACTTCTCAAATATCTCACCAAGACTTTCCTTCGGTATCCCGGCTCCGTTATCAATAACCCTTACTTCCAGGTTGTCGGCAACCTCCGTTATCTTAACCTTCACCTTCCCGTTTTCCCGGGTAAACTTAATCGCATTGCTCAGCAGGTTGGTAATAATCTGGTTTACCCTTTCCGGGTCCGCCTGTATCTGCGGTAAATTATCAATCGCCTCCACGGTTAATTTAATCTTTTTCGCATCAGCCTGGGGCTTCATGAGCTTGATTGTTTCCTTTACCGTGGGAAGTATATCAAAATTTTCCTTCCTTATGGTCATCTTGCCGCTTTCTATCTTGGCTACATCCAGCAGGTCGTCTATGAAACGGGCCAGCCGGCTGGTGCTTTTCTTTATTACATTAAGGCAATCCTCCTGTTTCGGGGAAAGCGGCCCGCCCGCGCCTTTAAACAGAAGTCCTATGTACATCCTTATTGAAGTCATCGGGGACCGCAGTTCATGGGTGACTGACGAAACAAAATCTCTCTTCATCTCATCAAGTTCATTCAACTTATGAGCCATGCTGTTGAACTCGTCCTCAAGCTTTCCCAGTTCATCCGTCTGCTTCACATTTATCCGGTATTCAAGCTTCCCCTTCCCTATCTGCTCCACCGCATAGGACAACTGGTTAATGGGCCTTATCATCATCCTTGCCATCACCAGTGAACCAAGAAGGCCTATGAACAGGGATATCACGGCAATAAATAATATGTGGTTACGTGTCTTTTTCAGGTTTTCCTCAACCTTTCCGTCCAGGACTTCACAGGAAAAACTTATCCTTGCTATGGCTTCCTTCCTTTCACTTATAAAAACAGGCATGCTGACTTCATAAATATCATTGCCCTCTCCATCCGCGCGCCTCTGTATCAGGAACCCGTCCGATTCCTTTGCCCCTTCCCCGGCGTCATCCCTGTATATATTGCCAAAGAGGGTTAAATCCGTATGCCCCATTATCTTATCATTCATATCCTGGAGCATTGCCTGAATGACCCCTTCTGCCCTCTTGATAAACTTCAGGTAATTTACGAGTACTATTTCATTTTTTGCAATCAGGGACTCCTCTGCCACCCGGACAAATCCTTTTATTATGTTTTCCTGGTTCGCCCTCATCTCGTCAAACAGCATCCTCCGCTGGGAAATGAACAGCATGATGCTCACCCCCGTTATCACCACCATAACAAGCGCGCCTGACAGCAGGCTGAATTCCGTCCTTAATTTCATTGCTTATCCTTTTCTTCCTGCGCCCTTATCATATTCTTCCTTACATTAACATGCCCGGGACAAAGCTCCAGCGCCTTTTTCCATAGTTCAATGGCTTCAACTATCCTTCCGTCACTGTATTTAAGAAGCGCCTCCTTGTTGATTCCATCCGCCTTTTCCCTGTTTATCACCCTTAGCTCTTCCCCGGCTTTTTTCCTGGACTCCGCCGCCTGCTCATTCCCGGGATTCAGTTTAGAAGCAGCTTCCAACTTCTCCAGCGCCTCTTCCACACTGCCTTCTTCAAGCAGTTCCTCCCCTTCGGCGCAGTACTGCGCTGATAATTTCCTGCTCACCTTTTTAATAAGTTCCCCGGCTTTTTCGTGGCCCGGATTGAGTTCAAGAACTTCTTCAATGGTTTTCAACGCCCTATCATATCTTTGCCTTTCATACAGTTTCAATCCCTTCTCATAAAGGATATCCGCATCCCTGTATTTCCTTGCAAGAACCTCAATTTCCTTCTCCTTCTTTATTTCATCCAGTTTCGCCTCAGCCATTGCAATAAAATCCATACTATCCTTGTGTTCCGGTTTAATAGTCCGTATCTTTCTCCACAGGACAATAGCTTCCTCATACTGTTTTTTCTTATAGTACTCAAGGCCGTCGGAAAACATGATATCGGCCATCTTTTGTTTCTCAACAACGATTTTATCTTTTAACTTTTCTAAATAAGCCTTTGCCTGCGGGTGGCCCGGGAACAGTGAAAGAATGTTTTCAAACTCCTCTTTTGATTTGAGGAGTTTATCGTCCTCAAGAAGATTCTTGCCCTTCTCAAGGTACGTTTCAACCTTAATATCCTTCACGGTAGAACTTATCATACCCAGGTATTCCTTTGCCTCCTTATGGTCCGGGTCAAGCACCAGCACGTCATTGAACGTCTTATTCGCCCTTACATAATCCTTTTTCCTGTAATACCTTTTTCCCTTAAGAAAATAATTGTCTATCTTTTCAAAAATCAGGTTCTTTTCAAACGCCCCGCCAAAACGGTAACTCAAGCTGAACCTGTGGGCATCGCCGAGATACCCGTACGGGGCATACGAATAATCAACATCAACAATTTCACTCAAAAACCCCAGCCCGCACCTTAAACCCTCATCAAGGTCATCATTTACCGGCTTGAACTTATAACCCGCCCTCAATGCAAACAAATTATTAATCCTGAATTCAAAACCCGCATTCATGAATATCCTGTTATCATTCGGCAGGTTGAAATCAACAGCCACCAGGAGGTCGTCTCCGAGAACTCTTGAAGCAAAACCCAGCCTGTAATTAGAGGGCAATGGATACGCAGTGCTTAAATACTGCTGTTTACCGCCGATATTCTGCGCGCTGAACCCTATGTTGAACCTGTCCCTGCTGAAATTGAAAAGAACTCCCGCGTCAACGGCGTAAACAATGGCAGTATTATTGGAGAGTTGTTCCCCTATGTACTTCACGCTCGCCCCGGCATGGAAAGTCCTTCCCTTCTCCCTGTTCAGCGTTAACTTATGCGCGTATGTCAGGGTAACTGCCGTATCAGACACGCCCACATTGCCCGTAACCGTTCCACCGTCGTCATATCCCGGGATATCATTCCTTGACAAGCTTACCACGCTTATCCCGAATACCCCTGATTTCCTGACAGGCAGCGCCCCGGATGCAAAACCGAAGTCCATGCCGCCGGGCCAATTCACGTACATCCCTAATATTTCCCCCCGTTCCAGCTGTGAAAGCCCCGAGGGATTCCAGTAAAAAGCGCTGGCATCATCGCTGACCGCGACAAACGCCTCCCCCATGCCAATGGCTCTTGCCCCCACTCCTATCTTCAGGAAGTTAAGGCAGGTAGAGCCGGGGCTTGCCGTATAGGCAGGTGTTCCATATAATAAAGGAAACAATAAACACAATAATAATATATATACTTTAAGTTTCATAATCACTTGATTATTACCAGCTGGCCCGTTTTATTCTCCTCATCATTGTATATGTAATAAGTATATACGCCGCTTGCCAGGCTATTCACGTCAAGCGTGTCATTAAAACCGTCACCGTCGTCCTCCACTATAGTCTGAACGAGTTCTCCGGTAATTGTATACACCCTGATGGTAGCCTGTGAAGACAGCCCTTTAAATTTAATTGACGTATGCAACCCCGCCCTGAACGGTACCGGGTACGCGTAAGCGCCCGACAGGTCGGTATCGCTTATCCCCATAAGCGTGAAAACAGAGAAATGGTTAACCCCCGCAGTAACGGTTTTTAATGTTGTATTGACCTCTGAACCCGGTATTCTTACCCAGATACTGTCATCTTCATTGAGCCAGTATACCGCAAGAGTCTCCTCCCTTACAGGCGGGGATGTCCCTTTGACGTACCCGCCTTCAGTTTGATAGGGGATTGTAATCTCAACCTCCGATGAGAAACTTTCATTTGAAACGGCCAGCGGACTGCCTTTATATATATCCACTTCCCTTAACGTGTTTCCTATCGGCCTGAAGAATTCATCAGTACTGTTATTTGCCTTGCTATTGGCGGTTATAATCCGGGCTGAAAGCGCAGGACTCGTATTAATGACAACATAGTAATTATCGTTGCCAAAAGGC
>JAUXBS010000153.1 GCA_030619245.1 Clostridia bacterium
GGTATGACTCTATAACCTCCTGCCACATCCCGCGGCCGGCATAGTAATCCACTTCAAGGAAAGTTTTTGTATCACCGTTATGCGTGTATACCGTCAGCCCCGCGGCAATAAAAAACATTACCAGGGCTCCGGCATTCCTCTCTATTATATGTTTGATACGGTTCATTGAATAATAGCCTGTTTGTTATTCTTTTTATCCGGAAGCAATTTATTTTAATAACCGGGCAGGCGCAAGGTTCAGGTTTTATTAAGTATGGAATTCACTTTTTCCAGCAATTCTTCCATTTCGAAAGTCTTGGGCATGAAGTAACTCGGCCCCTTGGGTTTTAAGGTTTCGTACATTGCCTCGTCTTTTACCCTTGCAGTCATGAATATAACAGGGATGTCAACAAACCTGTCTATGGTTTTTAGCTGCCCGACGGCCCTGTAACCGCTGAGCCCGGGCATTATGACATCGGCGATAATCAGGTCAGGTTTAAGGTCCTTGCCGACATTTACGAGTTCCTTGCCGTCATTTACGGTAATTACACTATAGCCCTCCATTTCAAGGGCTTCCTTAATGCCGTTTCTTATATCAGTTTCGTCATCGGCAAGGATTATTCTTTTTGGCGCGGTTTTTTCCTTGTCCTTTTCGGGCAGGGGTTTTTCTTCCGGTAGTTTCTCTTTTTTCTTTTCAGGGCTCTTTTTAGATTCTCCGGACAAGGGAGGTTTTACCTGTCTTTCCGGTTTCTTCCCGTCTTCCTTTTTTTCAGTTTTTTGCTTCTTTGATTCCGGTTTGCTTTTTTCTTCAGGCTTTCCCCGGAGCAGATTTTCAACCAGCAGCTTTGCGTTTGAGCCGGGTTTCTTTTTCGCTCCGGTTTTCGTTTTTTCAGGCTCTTTAACTTTTTTTGTCCGGTCAAGAATGGTTGGCCCCTTTTTGGGATCATCTTCAAACCTGATGATTTCAACGGGTTTTAACCCGGGGAGGTCTTTTATAAGCGGCTTTGCATTCCCGCCGGTATCTTTTACTTCCCTCGTAACAACGGTTGGTTTTTCAGGCTCGGCCTTTTTTTCCAGAATCCCGGATGCTCCTTTTTTGACGGGCAGGCCTTCGGTCTTCACTATTTTGGGAGGGCTTTCCGAGAAGCCTATCAGATCGTCAATAAGCTCCTTGGATTTTTCAATGTGATACTCTTTCTTGTTATTGGGTTTCCCTTCAAGAAGGTCGTCAATGAGGGATTTTGCCTTGAATATGGCGCCAGTTTCAGTTCCTTCATTCTGCTGCCTGGCTGCGGGTTCATCTTTTTTTACAGGTTCTGCCGTGGACGCTTTTCTTACGTCCTTTTTTGTTTCTGTAACCGGTTTTTTTTCAACAACGGTTTTTTCCTGCTTCTCCGGTGGTTTCTTTACCTCTTTTTGGGATTTATCTTTGGAGGATTCCTTTTCTTTATCAGAGGATTCTTTTCCTTTATCAAGGGAAGCGTTTTTCATGATATCATTCCAGGAAGGAAGGGTAGGCTCTTTCTCTTTTTTTTCAGTACTGCCGGCAGAGGATTTCAGGTCCCCGAGTAAGGTTCTGGCTGATTTAATAAGTTCTTCCCTGAACGAAGGCCGGCTGAGTTGAAGAAGGAGAGTTTTCTTAACAATATCAGATATTTTTAGTTCGGTTCCTGAAGGCAGTGAAATCATTGATGGTAGAATGAGAATTATTGGAACAATGTTTTTTTTCGGACTGCCGCCTTTAATTTTATGATAGGCGGCGAGATTTGCCGGGGAAAAGGACATGATTATCAAATCAGGCTTTAATTCCACGGATTTGTAGGTCAGGGATATGCCGCTTGCTGCCTCAATAAATTCAAGGCCATAGCCTTCCAGGCACTTTTTTATTGAATTACGTATTTCTATTTCGTAAGAAGCAATCAGTACTTTTTTCGCCATAATGTGTCTCCTATAGATTTTTAGCAAAATATACCTCAATTGTCAAACGGAAAATAGAGTTCTTTTGAAATTATGCCATAATAAAATGGGATTATATTCTATTTTTTGAACGGGAATATTTAGAAATATTCTTCTTTCAATATTTTCTTTCAACATATTCTTGACAAAATGATTTCTGTGGTATATAGTATTAATGAATTTAATAAGGAAGCTACGTTCAGGAGGTAGAGGGCATGGCCAGTCACGAGGTTTTTATGAGCAGGGAAGGATACGAGAAGTTAAGGAATAAACTTAAGGAATTAAAAAGAAAAAGGCCTGAAATATCCAGTGAAATAGGAAGAGCAAGGGAAATGGGGGACCTGAAGGAAAATGCTGAATACCATGCCGCAAAGGAAACGCTGGCGCACCTGCAGGAAAGGATATTCAGCCTGGAG
The DNA here is from genome assembly GCA_030619245.1 of Clostridia bacterium. Classification (GTDB taxonomy): domain Bacteria; phylum UBA6262; class WVXT01; order WVXT01; family JAUXBS01; genus JAUXBS01. The sequence goes on from JAUXBS010000153.1 coordinate 2,352, forward strand.
ACAAGATTACGCAATGCCAGGATGATAGAAGACAAGGACCTGCCTGATGATATAGTGTGTATAGGGGCAACCGTGGTGTTGAAGGACATAAAAACGGAGGAGGACATTGAGTGGGTACTGGTATCGGCGGATGAGGCGGATATAATAGAGGGGAAAATCTCAATTGAATCACCGATGGCCCAGGGGCTGTTAGGCCACAAGGTAGGGGATGCGGTGAAGATTACGGTTCCCGCGGGTGTTAAGGAATACAGGATAATCAGTATATCAAGGCAGTAATTATTAAAGGAACGGCAATGGGTTTAGAGAACAAAAAAGAACTAATCAATACCCTGAAAATTGACATGAACGTCCGGCTCAGCGTTATTGGAGTCGGGATTATGCTATCATTTATGATGTATTTTTTAGGCGTAGAAGTTTCACTCTTAAGAATTGGCCTGTTCATGGTATTAACAGGGATTTATTATATTTTGTACAAACTGATTCTGGTTTATGACCTGGCGAGCCTGGGGATTAAATATATATTTATTATAATGGATATATTTTTATTGCTGTTTGCCATTGACGTAACAGGTGGTTTTAGAAGCCCCTTCTTTTTGATTTACTTTATTTTACCTCTGGTAGATTGCTTTACGCATAGCAACAGAAAGATACTGTTGTTCAGCGGGGTGGTCCCCTGTGCTGTTTATCCTGTTTATATTCTTTTATCCCCCGGGTTCGAACCGACGGGGGGGAATATCAGCATACTCGTAATAAGGGTTGTATTTATACTTGTAATAGCGTTAATTAGTGATTTTTATCAGAGAACCGTATATGCTGAGAAAGAAAAAGCAAATGAGGCAAGAGATGAAGTAAAAAGGGTGAACGAGTCACTGGAGATGATGGTTGAAATAAAGACCCAGGAATTGAAAAATGCCCAGGAGCAGCTTATACAATCGGCTAAAATGGCAGCTGTCGGCCAGCTGGCAAGCGGGACCGCGCATGAGATTAACAACCCGCTTACCGTAATACTGGGGCAAACGCAGTTGCTGCTGAAACAATATACGGAAAGCGGAGAGGTAAGGGAAAGCCTCCTGGAAATAGAGGAGTACACGAATAGGTGCAAGAGGATAATAAAGGACTTGCTTGGATTTTCCAGGCAGTATAAACTGGGGATAAAGAAGGTGGATGTTAACAGTCTGATAAATAAGGCTATTGAGCTTGTCAGCAGACAACTGAAACTGGACGATATTAATATTATTAAGAAATTCGGGGAAGAATTGCCTCCGGCAAAAGGAATCGGGAACCTCCTGGAACAGGTGTTCTTTAACCTTATTATAAATGCCCGGCAGTCAATGCCTGAAGGCGGAGAGATAATAATCACAACCAGGCTGAACGGGAATGATATGATAAGGATAGAGGTTCAGGATAACGGGGAAGGGATAAAGAAGGAGGATATTCCCAGGGTATTTGATCCTTTTTTTACCACCAAGGAGGTTGGCAAGGGGACCGGGCTCGGGTTGTTTGTAACTTACAGCATAATAGAAAAGAATGTCGGTAAAATCAGGGTTGAATCCGAAGGAGAGGGAAGGGGAGCGAATTTCATTATAGATCTTCCGCTGTATAAAGGGGATAAGGTCAAATGAAGAATGCAAATATTCTGGTCGTTGATGATGAAACAGCCATCCTGGAGTTATTCCGGTCGATATTTAAAGACACGGGGCATAAAGTTGAAACCGTTGAAAGCGGGCAAAAAGCCCTGGAGACAATAAAGAAGAAAAACTTTGAAATTGTATTCCTGGATGTTGTTATGCAGGGGATGGACGGGTTCCGGGTATTGACTGAAATAAAGAAGATGAAGCCGGAGATCAACGTTGCAATGATGACGGGGA
>JAUXBS010000211.1 GCA_030619245.1 Clostridia bacterium
GATTGTAATAGGACGGTTTAAGGCCATATTTGAAAAGCGGGTTGAAGAGATTTCAGACAATATGAACGGACTGGAAGCGAAAATCAGCAGGAATAATTTTGAGGGTGAGGACAGTAAAATTGCCGGTGTATACAGGGAGAGAATAAAATCATCCCGTGAGATGCTTGAATCGTCGGAGAAACTCCTAAAAAACATTTCAAAGGTGAGGGCTCTTTTTAAGCTGTAAAATGAAAGGAAGGTAACATGATAAATATTGCTGTGGTCGGTGCCGGGAACTGGGGGAAGAACCTGGTAAGGACCTTTGCCGGCCTTCCGGGGGCGAACCTTCATACCTGCTGTGACCTGAACGATAAATTGCTTGAGAATGTAAAAAAACAATATCCCGAAACCGGTGTAACAAAAAACCTGGAGGCTCTCCTGGATAATCCGGAGATTCAGGGTGTGGTGGTTGCCTCTTCTGCCGTAACCCATTTTGAAGTAGCGAGGAAGGCCCTTCTTGCTGATAAGCACGTTTATGTTGAAAAGCCGATATGCCTCAATGAAAAGGATGTTATTGAATTGATCAGGATATCGGATGAAAAAGGGAAAAAGCTCATGGTGGGCCATCTGCTTCTTTATCATCCGGCTATAAGGAGGATGAAGGAGGTTATTGACAGCGGGGAAATGGGGGATATTTACTACGCTTATTCCCAGAGGGTGAACCTGGGAAAGATAAGGAAAGAGGAGAATGCATTATGGAGTTTTGCCCCCCATGATATTTCCGTGATACTTTACCTGTTCAATGAAGAGCCCGACAGGGTCAGCTGTGAGGGTGAATCGTACTTGCAGAAGGATGTTGAGGATGTTGTCTTCCTGCACCTGCATTTTAAAGATAAAAAGATGGCTCATATTCAGTTGAGCTGGCTTGACCCTCAAAAAATAAGAAAGACAACTATTGTCGGCAGCAGGAAGATGATGGTTTTTGATGATATGGACTCTTCTGAAAAAATAAGGATATACGATAAGGGCGCGGATATTAACCAGGGGGAATATGTTTCGTATGATGAGATGATTAAATTAAGGGATAAGGGATATATTGCGCCTGAACTGGATTTAAAGGAACCACTGGTTAATGAATGCCGGCATTTTGTTGATTGCATTGAGAAAAACGAGAAACCCCTTACTGACGGGAGGAATGGATTGCGGGTTGTCCGGGTGCTTAATGCGGCGCAGAAGTCCCTGGAAAACAAGGGTGTTCCGGAAAGGTTATAAGAATGAAAAAACGAACCGGGAAGAAGTACTTTGCACATGAATCGGCGTATGTGGACAGGGGGGTAAGCATAGGAGAGGGTACGAGCATCTGGCATTTCAGCCATATAATGAAAGGCGCGAAAGTCGGCAGGAACTGTAAAATAGGCCAGAATGTGGTTATCTCAGGTACGGCAATACTTGGGAACGGCGTTAAAGTGCAGAACAACGTATCGGTGTATGACGGGGTGATTCTTGAGGACTACGTGTTCTGCGGGCCTTCCATGGTATTTACAAACGTAATGAACCCGCGTTCGGCTTATCCGCGCAATACAGCGGATGATTACCTGGAAACTATAGTAAGAAAAGGAGCGAGTATCGGGGCTAATTCCACGATAATATGCGGTAATATCATAGGGAAAAACGCTTTTGTTGGGGCGGGTTCCGTGGTTACAGGAGATATCCCGGATTATGCGCTGGTTTACGGCAATCCCGCAAGAATCAGGGGGTGGATGTGCGCCTGCGGGGAAAGACTAAAGTTCATTGGGGAAAAGGCGCGGTGTAAGGAATGTAAAAAGAAATATAAAAAAGATAAGGATAAGGTTAAAGAGGTAAAATCATGAAAGTACCATTATTGGACTTAAAGGCGCAGTATGATTCAATTAAGAATGAGGTAGACCAGTCCATCCGGGATGTGCTGGATAACAGTTCATTCATCCTCGGGCCTCATGTGAAAAAACTTGAGGAGGATATTGCCGTATATTCACAAACGAAGTACGCCATAGGCGTTGCTTCCGGGACGGATGCATTACTTCTGTCCTTAATGGCTCTGAATGTCGGCCCCGGAGACGAGGTTATTACTTCACCTTACACCTTTTTTGCCACTGCGGGCTCAATCTCAAGATTAGGGGCAATCCCTGTTTTTGTGGATATTAATCCAAAGACGTATAATATAAATCCTGAACTTATAGAGAAGAAAATAACCAAAAAGACAAAAGCAATTATTCCTGTTCATCTTTACGGGCAGTGCGCTGAAATGGATGCTATATTAGATATAGCAAAGAAACACAATTTAAAGGTTGTTGAAGATGCGGCCCAGTCAATAGGGGCGGAGTACAAGAATAGAAAAGCAGGTTCAATGGGGAATGCGGGATGTTTGAGCTTCTTCCCTTCAAAGAACCTGGGGTGTTATGGCGACGGCGGGATGGTTGTAACGAACGATGAGGGCCTGGCTGAAAAAATCAGGGTGCTGAGAGTTCACGGGAGTAAGCCAAAGTACTTTCATTCCGTGATAGGATTAAACAGCCGCCTGGACAGTATTCAGGCAGCAATTCTGAATGTAAAACTGAAATACCTTGATAAATGGTCTGATGGCAGGAGAATAAACGCGGGGAAGTATGATGAATTTTTTAAAGATGCGGGAGTTGTTACCCCTTATATTGAACCATATAACAAATCTGTTTACAATCAATATATTATAAGAGTTAAAAAGAGGGATGAGTTGCAAAAGTATTTGAAGGAAAAGGAAATAGGCAGCGCTTTATATTACCCCCTATCCCTGCACCTTCAGGAATGTTATAAAGATTTAGGGTATAAGCAGGGTGAACTGCCGGAATCGGAAAAAGCGGCAAATGAGACCA
>JAUXBS010000114.1 GCA_030619245.1 Clostridia bacterium
CTGGTCTTTTCTTATTGTCCTGGGAGTTACTTTTAAGCCCACTGGAGAAAACTTCTTACAAGGCTCATATTTGACGACGCCGCTCACATAAAATACCCCCCCTATGCTCAGATAAAAGACCCCTTTCATTCCCAACAGATTTAACAGCAAAAGAAATACAGATAGGCTTGTGAACTCTTAAAGGGTTACTAAAGGAAGTAATGGGGACATTGATGAAACGCTCGTTGATGTGAGTCTCAAAAATGTTTAAGGGAAGCGATTGCTTATTATTTCTGGGTTTTAGTGGCATAGACGATGTTTTTTGCTCTTATGCTGATGCATTCCTTCATGTTAAAGACAGTACAGTTTACGGTGATTCTATCAAGGAGCGCCGCAGTAAGATGTTTGTCCTGCAGGAAGGTTCCCCATTCTTCGAAGCCCAACTGGGTAGTGATGATGGTTGTATGTTTTCTGTTCCTTGCCTTTATTAACTCAAAGAACGAGCCTGCCTGTTCTTTATCAGCGATATTATAACCTAATTCGTCAATGAGCAGTATTTCGTAGGATTGGAGTCGTTTGAGCAGTTTGTATTCGGTATGGTCAGCCCTGGCTTGAAACAATTGATGTATCAGTTTCCCGAACTCAATAAAATATCCTTTGGAGCCCTGATTGATGGCATGTATAAGGAATGCGGTTGCCAGTCCGGTTTTCCCGCAGCCTGTGGGGCCGATAAAAACAAGTTCCTGGCTTTTCGTGATGAAACGCAGGGAATCATAAAGTTCCATGACCAGTTTTTTCTTCAGTCGGGGTTGTCTGGAGAAAGGAAAGGTCTCCATGACCAGCAACTCCGGGATATTAGCCTTTTTGATACGGGCGAGCCTGGCTCTTTCTTTTTTGTCGGTGTATTCTTTCTCAATAATGTTTGTTAAGAATCTGTGGTAAGAGGGTTGTTTCCTTTTAGCTTCTGATAGAACAGCGTCCCAGTTTTCAGGGATGGTTCTCAACCCTAAAAACTGAAGTTCTTTTTTTATAGTTTCATCCATAATTATTATTCGTTCTCCTTTCCGGGAACTTCTTTGTCTGTTATAAGATTCTTATAAAATTCCGGGGCTGCTTCCTGTGAAAACCGTCCTTGTTGGTATGCCTCTCTTTGTTCATAGTCACCGGTTAGCGTTATCCCGGGCAGAGAGTATTGTTCTTCCCGCATCAGTTGGCGGGATATTCTTCTCAATGTTTCAATGTTCCCCACATGATATTTTAACGCCCGTTGGATAATAATCATAAAGACAGAAGGCGCTATATTCCTTGAAAGGCCGTAGAGCTGGCGGATAAAGTTTGGTTTTTGTCTTATGCCGCTATTGTTAGACCTGATAAAATCAAGATAAGCGCAGCAGGTTTCACCAAGTGACCGGAGCCGTTTTTCTTCTTCATGGCAGGGTTTTTTAATATTACTGGGTTCGTAAGGATTTGTCTGAGCGCCCTGAGGCGTAAACTTCTGATTCCTGGTTTTTAACGCCGGTAAGGCATACTCTATAGGTGGTTTGTTTGGCGGAAAAATCTTTATCCTGTCGGTATATTCAATAACCGAAACATTCCCTCTCAACTTGCCGGGGATCCAGTAATAATTGGCATTAAAAGCGATGTAACCGTACTGGTCAATATTTCTTTGATGGGGCTGATAGGGAGGTTCTACATAAGCCGGCAGTTTGACCAGGCAGGGTTTTTCTTCTTCAAACAGGCTGGCCGGGATAAGACGGGTTCTGGAGAGCGGCCGGCGGGCATAATGCGATGTCGCCCACTCAAAGGCCTGGCGGTTAAGATCTTCCAGGCTTTCGAACCTGCGGCCCGGGAAAAAATTAGTTTCTACTGTCCAAAAATTCCTTTCCTTGCCCGCCTTGCGGTTTGCATGTCCCTTTTCGTGGGCAAACCACTCAAACCCGTAAGGACGGGCAAAAGCTATCATCTCCGGGTTATACACCGCCTCACTGCCCGTGCCATGCAGAACCGCCAGGTTGGTATTGTCAATCACGCAGGTTTTTGCCGCATATCCCCAGTAAGTCAAGGCTTCATAGAAAAAGCATTTCATCTTGAACCTGTTAAAATGCGGATAGAACTTGATATAACGCATCTTGGAATAGCGAAGGTACAGGCCGCTGCATATAACCAATTTAACTTCATTGCCTATTTTTAACTTGTAAGGCGATGTGTCCTGCTGCATCTCAACGCCGGGTTGATCGCCTACTTGATAACAACGCTTGTTTACTTTCCGGCCAATACCGTAGCAGCGAATCATGCGTGACAGGGTGGAGTACCCGATTTCTATTTTTTCTTCATCGCTTAAAATCTCATGAACACGCTGTACATAACCGTCACAGCGCTCGTACAGCCCGCGAAGAAACTCCTCATCTATAACCCTTTTATCACTCCGTAGTTCTGGCTGCCGGTTTGACCCGGCAAGTATCCTGCGTATTGTCTTGGGAGTCAGATTAAGCAGCCGGGCTATTTCTTTCTTCTTTTTACCTTCCCCAAAAAGCGTCTGTATTACTTTCCTTCTATCCTCGTTTATCATAAAACTCCTTCAAGGCTCCTTTGAAAGTATCTATCCTGCCCAATATGCCTTCAATCAATAAGAGCGCCTCCGTAAAGAAAGAGGGGCTGAACAACCCGGAACTCTTCAATTTGTAAGGAATCTTCCCTATGCATCGCTGAACCGATTCCAAATCCCTCAGCGTTCCTGATTCCTGCTTATTATTGTAGTTATTCCTTTCTGTACCTGTTCTTAATTGGTTTAAAGTCCAGTCTATATTGCCCCGCAGGATTTGTTCTTTAAGATTCTCTGACCCTTTAAAAAACCCTTCCGCCAATACCTCTATGGAACGGGTACTTAACCCTTTACCTGATACTATTTTCACAAATGTATCTATATCCGTTTTCTTGATTTTGTTTACGCGCGTAAAATGCTGCAGTGTATACAAATATGACCTCGCGGAAAACCGTCCCCCGAATACCGCCTTCTTTACCACTGGGCTCATCTCTCCGATAACGCCCAGACGCACGCTCACCCATGCCGGAGAACGCTCCAGGCGCCGGGCTATCTCTGAAACTCCCATCCCGTGAACCTTGTTTAATTCGTCTACCAGCGCTGACTGTTCAAGAATGCTCAATCCTTTCGTATTGGATAACCTCAGCAGCCGTAATATCGCCGTGGGCTCATCACCGCCCAGGGATATTACCGGAACAACCTTTATCCCGAGTTTTAATGAACAGCGAAGCCTCTTAAACCCATCCAATAAAATCATACGGCCATCCGGTTTCTCCACGCACTGCAATGGCTCTTTGACACCCCCTTCTATCATTGAGCTCAGAATCTCTTTTTCCCGGTTCCTGTCTTTTAACCGGTTCCCCTCATGACGGGTGTCGAGCCGGCTAATTTCAATTTCTTTAATCTTAAAACTTCTTCCGCCTGTTTTATCCATCTCCAAACCATATCCTCACTACCATCCCTGTTCCGGGAGATCAAGCACCTGGTATACTCCCCGCCTGTATTCTATGAACCCCTTCTCCCTCAGTCCTTCTGTTGCGCTATCTATTGCCTCCACGCTTATCTTCAGTATTGCCGCCATCCGTTCCCTGCTGTAATAACTTATCCCTTTACTGTCCCCGACCGCTATAAGGAAAAAGTAGAGCAGTATCTCCCGGGAAGTCAGTAAATCAATAAACCTCCCGTTTATAAACCGGTGTTCTATCTGGCTGAAACTTCCATTGACCTTGCGGAGCCGTAAGTTATTAACAGGCCCTGGCCTGCTACTTCTGTTGCCCACTTGTCTGCCCTCCTATCGGGTTTTACTCAATACTACCACTATCTGCCGGATTTTGCTATCAAGTCCTCTTTTACAAGAATCTAAAACCCTTTAGCTTTACTGCCTCCTGACACTCTTTATCGTCGCTAAAGGTACGAGCCGGACAGTTAACGCGTCCATTTTTACAAGATTTCTGTCATCCTCTGGAATAAGCTTGAATAACTTACCTCTCCGACTGTTAAACCCTTTTGCTAACGCGTCCATTTTTACAAGAATTCTGCCTGCCTGGTCCTTGCGTTTCTTGGCATCCCGGATACCTTGTAAATACTTGTTCCTGACTACATATTCCGGATGTTTCCTGCGGTATTTCCTCATGTAGTACTTATGAGATGCCTGCCATTTCTTCAAACTCCTTTCCTGATTATCCCGGTAATCAGCATCTTTTGCCATCTGTTTCCTTTGCCAACGGTTCTTCCTGGCTTGCTGGCATTTCTTATCACTGCAATACCTCTGATTCCTGATTCTGTGATTAGGAATGAACTCTTTCCCGCAATGTATACATGTTTGCATACTCTTCACACCTCCATCCTGCCATTAATAAGATTATATCAGGAATCTGTTTAACTTGGATTAAATTTGATGATGAAGAATTAATAAAGGAAGGTACTTGAGGACAGATTAACTGCCTGCCCCTCATAGAATTAGATATACTTTCAAATCTTTCGTTCCAGAATTAAATATACATCATAACTGATTAGGGGGGTACTTTATGTGAGTACTAAGGGGGTAATTTATGTGAGCACTATAGAGCTGGCTACACATTATTTGATAGGCGGATTATTTGAATCTCTGATTATTTCAGAATTGATAAAATGCAGATTAAACAAAGGGTTGGAGCCAAATTGTTATTATTGGAGAGATAAGGCAGGAAATGAGGTTGATTGTATAGTAGAAACAGCCGGGAAACTAATACCCATTGAAGTAAAATCAGGGAAAACGATTACAAAGGACTTTTTTTCGGGTATGAATTATTGGAGGAAACAATCCGGGGTGAAAGTGAATAACTCTTATATCGTGTATGGAGGAAAGGATAGGCAGAATCGCAAGGAAGGTAAAGTAATAAGCTGGAAAGATACGAAGTGTATTCTTGATGTATAGGAATTTCAATATTTATCGCAGCCTGAAGGTTGCGGCTATTCGATGACAATTATGAGCTGGAAAGGTAACCCCAGGGACAATAAGAAAAGAACAGGATGCTGAAATAAGGAAAACAGCAGAAAAAACAGGCAGGCCAATA
>JAUXBS010000083.1 GCA_030619245.1 Clostridia bacterium
AAATATACCCCTGTTGTTGTATGCCTTTGATGATTTCCACTCATTGTTTATAACATCCGTCCACAGGGCAGCGTCGTTTTTCCAGACTTTATTTCTTGCGTATGTAATCATTGAGAACACAATAACGATTATAAAAAGAACAACGGGCAAGGCCTTCTTCTTCAGCTTCTCCGGCGTGAACCTGTATGCCAGGATAATAATTGCCGCGATAAGCCCTATGCCTGGAAGGTAAACCCTGTGTTCGTTCATTATAATTCTTAGAGGGAGTATGGTTGATGTTGGTATAAGCATTATGAAGAACCACATTATCAGCATTGAAGCAGTCCTTGAACTCTTATTTAGCTTCTTTGCGGCATACAGAGCAAACCCTATCACAATTATTGAGAAAAATACCCCGGCTTCAGTAATGCTCTTTGAAACAATCACATGATGTTCCGAAGATAGCCCCCCGGGAAACAGGATTAAACCTATATACTTTACAATCACCCTTAACTGCGTTATGAAATAATTATAAACACTCTCCTTGCCGCCGGGAGAGCTGAATTCCCTTATTGCGCCCTGTCCTAAAAATCTGACAAGAAGGTATATGCCGGCAAGAAACATATAAGGCATGTGGTACTTCCTGATATTCCTCTTAAAAACTTCCCTGTTAAACCCTGATATCAGGTACCAGTCTATAAGCATTATTGCCAGCGGAAGCGTTATGGCTATTTCCTTGCTTAAAAGAGCCAGGAATCCTGATGCCAGCGATATTAACAACAATGACTTACTGCCCTTCCTGCAATAAAACATGAAAAGAATTATGGATGCGATATAGAATAAAACAGCCAGCAGAACCGACCTCTGCCACGTATAGTTGACAGCTTCGGAATTTAACGGGTGTACGGCAAATACCAGCGAAGCAAACAAGGCAATCCCCCATCTATCCTCATCCTTTATTCCCATACTGCCAATCCCGCCCGAACCTATACCAAACAACATCAGGAGCAGCGCATAAACCAGCACTGCGTTTACGGCATGAATAACAACATTTACCAGGTGGTATCCCCGGGCATCCAGTTTGCCAAAGGCATAATTTATCGCAAATGAGGACATGGTAAGGGGCCTGTAGCCGTTCTGTAGGCCCGGAGTGCTTGAATCAGTTATCACCGGTTTTTTAAAGAACACTGGAATGTTCCCTGTTTTTCTTATGAGGCGGTTGTCGACTATTGTGTCCTGGTCGTCGTATACAAACCGGCTATTCAGGGAATTTGAGTATACTGCGAAGGCGAGTATAAATATAATGACAACGTGGAACCACTTAACAGCCGGCAGCGGGGTTATCACTCTCCGGGAAGGACTGCTCTTCTTATACTTCTTTTTGTTCTTTTGACCCATGTGATATCCGGATTAACAGAGCGTTCAATTATTTCTCCCTTAATTTAGCGAGAACCGACTTGAAATCTTCCGGCAGCGGCGCTGTATATGTCACTTCTTTATTTGTCCCCGGATGAATAAATGATATCCTGTAAGCGTGCAGCATCTGCCTTGGCACCTTGAACCCCACGTCACCCTTCCAGTACGTTTTGTCCCCGATAACGGGAAACCCGATGTGCGCCAGGTGTACGCGTATCTGGTGCATCCTGCCGGTCATTGGACGCGCTTCAACAAGCGAGCACGGCCCCACCTTCCTGGTTACGGTATAATCCGTTAGCGCATTCTTGCCCCTTATCATATTAACAGACATTTTCTTCCTGTCAAAGACACTCCTCCCGATGGGAGCGTCAACAACGCCTTTCCTTTTCTTGAGGTTGCCTTCTACTATTGCCAGGTAGGCCTTCTTTATCCTCCTCTTTGCGAACTGTTCCGCAATAAATGACATGGAAGACGGGTTCTTGGTTATTACTATCACGCCCGAGGTTTCCTTGTCAAGCCTGTGGACTATACCAAGGCGGCTGTCATCAAGGGGATTCTTCCTGCTCTTCCTGGCTGGTTCGGGCAGCCCTGGGAAATGGTTTAACAGCGCATTTACCAGAGTGCCGGTATAATTACCGTGCGCCGGGTGGACCACCATCCCGGGTTGTTTGTTCACTATAATCACGTCCTTATCCTCGTGTATTATATCAACCGGTATATCCTCCGGCATTGCCTTGTATTTCTTCCTTTCAGGGATATCCAGGCTTATCCTGTCAGCTTCCTTTAACCTGTAATTGGGAGTTTCAGGGCTGCCGTTTACCAGTATCGTTCCCTGTTTGATTGCATTCTGTATGTAATTTCTTGAGTACTTATGGAGCAGGACTTCTCTAAGGTAGGTGTCAATCCTTTTCTTTGAATTATTCCTGTTTACAATTACTTCTTTTAGTTTCTTTTCTGGCATTATATCACGAGCTGTTTCCGGAAGCGCCTTCGGTGATTTCCGAGGGCTCTCTCCCTGTTTCTTCTTTGGCTGTTTCCTCTTTTTCTTCTTCAACAGCCTCCGGCTTTTTCCTGAAGTACAGAATGAAAAGCAGGGCCGCGCCTACGAATATGCATGAATCAGCAACGTTGAACACGGGGAATATCCTGAAGTCAATAAAGTCCGTTATGAAACCGAGAATATACCTGTCTATAAGGTTTCCCGTGGCGCCCCCGAGTATCAATCCAAAAAATACCCTTTCAGCAGGAGTCTTTATTTTGCCTCTTCTTTCAAAAATAATGATAAACAATACCACCAGTGTCGCAATTATCTGGAACACTACATTAATCCCCGGGAACATGCCAAACGCCATCCCCGTGTTCCTGACGTAGCTGATATGCAGGACCTTATTTATAATGGGTATTGACTGGTGATAGGACAGGTTGCTTCTTATCAGAAACTTTACTAACTGGTCAAAAACAATAACGATTATTGATATGATATACATTTACCGAACTCCTTTTTCAAGTTTATTACAATAAATCTTTATAATGTTTTACTGAATCAACGCATCTTTCGCATAATTCCGGGTGCTCGGAATTCCCGCCAACCGAAACGCTGTAATTCCAGCACCTTACACACTTCTCCCCCGGCGCCTTTTTAATACCCGTTAATACATCCTCAGACAGATTGTTTATACCGCACTTCCTTACAGCCTCCTCCGATTCACACGCCTTAACCTCCGAGACTATAAACACTTCATTCCAGTTGATACTACTATCATTTATTATTGAAGACAACTCCTTATCTTTAACATTAAGTAAAACCTGCGCCTGCAGTGAGTTGCCGAGCAGGCCTTTTTCCCTGGCAAGCTCAAGCGCCCTGAGGACGCCTCCCCTCAACTGTATTATCTTCTCCCACTTTGCCGCAAGTTTATCGTCCCTGTATTCCTCACGCGTATCGGGCAGGCCCATCAGGAATATACTCTCCTTGCCGGAGTCCCTTGAAGTGAACAGTTCCCACACCTCTTCAGCGGTATACGATAATACAGGGGAAACCAGCAGGGAAAGAGCGGTTGTTATCTCCCGTAGCACCGTCTGAGCGGACCTCCTTAATTCAGAGTCCTTAGGGAATGTGTACAACCTGTCCTTGAGGCAGTCAAAATAGAACGAGGACAGTTTTACGGCGCAAAAATCATGCAGTATCCTGTACACCCTGTGAAACTCATAATTGTCATAGTGTTTTATCACCTGGCTGATTGTACTGTTAAGCTCATGCAGTATGTACCTGTCTATCTCAGGCATGTCCCTGTAATCAACCTTCTTTGATTTATCAAACTCATGCAGGTTGCCCAGGAGGAACTTGAAAGTATTCCTGAACCTCCTGTAACTGTCAACTATATGCCCGATTATTTCTTCTGAAATCCTTATATCCTCCGAGTAATCCACAGAAGACACCCATAACCGGAGAATGTCGGCGCCGAACTTCTTCATGATATCCTGCGGGCTTATCACATTGCCGATTGACTTTGACATTTTCTTTCCCTGAGCGTCAACTATGAACCCGTGTGTAAGGACCTGCCTGAAAGGCGACACGCCGTCTGCAGCAACAGCGTTTATCAGGGAGGCCTGGAACCAGCCCCTGTGCTGGTCGGACCCTTCCAGGTAAAGGTCAGCTGGGAAATTCAGTTCCCTCCTGTGCTTCACCACGCTCTCGTAACTCGACCCGGACTCAAACCACACGTCAAGTATATCATTTCCCCGGTTGAATTCACTGCCGCCGCATTTTGAGCACTTTATGTCTCCCAGTATTTCTTCGGGGGCCTTCATGAACCAGGAATCAGTCCCCTCCTTTTCAACAATTTTCTGGAACGCGCTTATACTCTCAACTGTCATAAGGGGCGCAGCGCACTTCCTGCAGTAAAACACGGGTATGGGGACGCCCCAGTTCCTCTGCCTTGAAAGGCACCAGTCCGGCCTTGATTCAACCATCCCCGATATCCTGTTCTCCCCGGCCTCCGGCGACCACTTCACTTCCTTTATCTTATCAAGCAGTTCCTGCCTCAGGTTGTTCATGTTAATATTCATGAACCACTGGTAAGTCGCCCTGAATATAACAGGCGCCTTACACCTCCAGCAGTGCGGGTATGAATGCGTTATCTTCACGGTAAACAGCAGGTCCCCTGAATCAAGGAGTTTTTGTATAATGCCCGTGTTTGATTTAAAAACATTCCTGCCCTCAAACTCCTTAAACTCACCGGTAAAATTACCTTTATTATCAACGGGGCTTAAAACAGGAAGGTTATACTTAACTCCGGTGGCATAATCTTCCAGCCCGTGCCCCGGAGCTGTGTGAACCACCCCCGTGCCGTCTTCCAGGGTAATATAATCAGCGCATACGCCGACTGATACCCTGTCAACCAGGGGGTGCCGGCATTTAATACCTTCTAATTCACTGCCTTTAACGGTCTTTATTTCCTTATTCTTTTTCAAGCCCAGTTTCCCGATAACGCTGTCCAGCAGGCCCTTTGCCATTACAAGCACGCCTTTATCGGTGTCCACTACCGAGTATTCGTATTTAGGATGAAATGCCAGCGCAACGTTGGCGGGCAGGGTCCACGGGGTAGTCGTCCATATCAGTATGCTGGCGCCGTCAGGTAATTTTCCCGAAGAATCCTCAACCCTGAACTTAACGTATACTGAAGGCGAGGAGTGGTCCAGGTACTCTACCTCAGCTTCGGCAAGCGCCGTTTCGCATACCGAACACCAGTATACCGGTTTCTTCTTCCTGTATATGAACCCCTTCTCCACCAGGGTTTTGAATACTTCAAGAATCCTTACTTCATACAACGGGTCAAGGGTGAGGTAAGGGCGCTCCCAGTCACCGACAAGGCCAAGCGTTTTAAACTCTTTCCTCTGTATATCCACGAACTTCAAGGCATATTTTGCCGCCTTCTTCCTTAACTTAACCTGGTCTATTTCATGCCTGGTCAGGCCCAGGTCTTTCAGCAACTGGAATTCAATCGGCAGCCCGTGACAGTCCCAACCGGGAATATACGGGGTATTGTATCCCTGGACTGTCTTGAACTTAACAACTATATCCTTTAATATCTTGTTAAGGGCGTGCCCCAGGTGTATGTGGCCGTTTGCGTAGGGGGGGCCGTCATGAAGGATGAACCGGGGCTTATCCTTTGTGTTCTCCATCATCAGTTCATACAACTTCATATCATCCCATTTTTTTTGTATTCTTGGTTCAAGCTGGTGAAGGTTCGCCTTCATTTTGAACTTCGTCTTCGGAAGGTTTATTGTTTTGTTATATTCCATTGTTACTTCTTTATCCTCTGCATTCTCCCCGCATCAGGTTTCCTGACTATACCTTTCTCCGTTATAATCGCTGTTATAAGGCCATGAGGGGTAACATCAAACGCCGGGTTAATCACGCCTATGCCCGCAGGCGCTATGCGTTTACCCCTTACTTCCAGCACTTCCTTCTTTTCCCTTTCTTCAACCACTATACTCTTTCCTGTCTTAATGCCAAAATCAATAGTTGAACCCGGAGCGGCTATGTAAAAAGGCACCCCGTGATGCTTTGCCAGCACTGCCAGCGAATACGTGCCTATCTTATTTGCGGTATCGCCGTTTGCGGCAATCCTGTCGGCGCCGAC
>JAUXBS010000103.1 GCA_030619245.1 Clostridia bacterium
CCAGGGCGGAGTTAAAGGTTATATGTTCGAAAGGCACTTATATAAGGACTCTGTGTCACGACCTGGGAGAGAAGCTTGGCTGCGGCGCATACATGTCATCGTTAACACGCACGAGAGTGGGAAACTTCAGGTTAGAGGATTCAGTGGCTTGTAGTAATGATGATTCATTCAATGAATGCATGATGCCGCTAAACAGTGTTATGTCAGGTTATCCTTACATCCTTGTTGGCGCGGATACAGCGGACGCTGTCAGGAATGGCAGGCAGATACAGGAATCAGATGTGGTTAACCTTGATAATATAAAGAAAAAGTACCGGGAGGATGAGCTGCCGGAGGTTTTTGCGGTTTTTGACAGGGACAATAATCTGTTGGCAATGGCGCATGCTGAAAATAAAAGCGCTTCAGGAAGTGAGTATGTTTTTAAGTTGTTAAGGGTTATGGTATGAATATTATTCGCGGATTGTCAGGAATAAAAGGCAGGTTTCATGATACGGTAGTCGCCATAGGAACTTTTGACGGTATTCACCGGGGCCATCAGGCAATAATTAAGAAAACTGTGATGGAGGCGGGCAAGCTTGGCAGCAAGGCTTTAGTGGTTACTTTTAACATGAATCCTGTCAGCGTACTGAAAGGGAGCCGGCATAAGATATTTTTAATAAGCACGCCTGACATAAAGAAAAAAGTGATGAAAGCTCTGAAGGTTGATATAATGGTTGTTGTTAATTTTACAAGCAATTTTGCGCGAATGTCTCCGGAGAAATTCATAAAGGATGTTATATGCGGCAGGTTGAATGCGGCAAAGGTTGTTGTTGGCGGGGATTTCCGTTTTGGCAGGAACAGGAAGGGGACGGTTTCACTGTTAAAGACAATGAGTAAGGAGCATGGTTTTAAGGTTTATACAGTGCCTGCAGCCAGGTTCGGTGGCGAAAAGGTAAGCAGTACGAGGATTAGAAAGGCAATATTATCCGGCAATGTTAAAGAGGCAGCAAGACTGATAGGAAGGTATTATACCATAACCGGGAAAGTTATGAGAGGAGACGGCAGGGGTAAAAGGCTGTCCTTTCCCACGGCGAATATAAAAATGGATAGCAGGGCGGCATTGAAGCCGGGTGTATATAAAGTCAGGGTTGACATTAATGGTGTAATGTATTCAGGGGTGGCGAACGTGGGTTACAAGCCGACTTTCAGGAAAATTAAAACAAGAAAGATATCAGGAAAGAAGCCGCTGGTGGAAGTCCATGTATTCAGGTTCTCAGGTAACCTTTATGGCAGGATGATAGGGGTATCGTTTATTGAATATATCAGGCCGGAAAAGCGTTTTTTAACTGAGGCTAAATTGTCGGAACAGATAAGAAAGGATGTTTGCAGTGCAGGGGAGACTGTTTTAAGAAAGCAGTTATCTAATAATACGATTGGAGGATTTAATGGTTTTAACAAAAGAAAACAGGAAGGAATTAATCGGTCAACATTCAAGAAAGGAGGGGGATACAGGGTCCCCGGAAGTGCAGATTGCATTACTGACAGGGAAGATAAAATATCTAACAGAGCATTTCAAGGATAATAAGAAAGATCATCATTCCCGCAAAGGGCTTATTGCCATGATTGAGCATAGGAAAAAACTGTTGAAATACCTGAAAATAAATGATATGGACAGGTACAAGGATATTATCAGTAAGTTAAAAATAAGGAAGTAAATCGTAAACGGAATACAAAAATAAAATAAATTGGAAATGAAAGGTGCATAATATGTCTAATAAAGTAGAAGTTGAAATTGGAGGAAAGTTGTTGAAAATTGAAACAGGGGAACTTGCCAGGCAGGCATCAGGTTCAGTGCTGGTTACCTACGGAGAGACTGTTGTTCTTGCGGCAGTCACTGTTACGGGAGAACCGAGGGAAGGGATAGATTTCATTCCGCTTATGGTTGATTACAGGGAGAGGACGTATGCGGCGGGAAAAATACCCGGAGGATTCTTCAAGAGGGAAGGCAGGTCCAGGGAAAAGGAAATATTGACTTCACGTTTGATTGACAGGTCAATAAGGCCGCTGCTTGACAAGAGGTTTCATAATGATATACAGGTGTCACTTACCGTATTGTCTTTTGACCGGGAAAATGACGCTGATATACCGGCGTTAATCGCCGCAAGCTGCGCGGTGAGTATTTCAAGGGTTCCCCCGATAGAGCGCATGTCTGCGGTGCGTGTTGCAAAGGTGGGGGATAACTATATAATAAACCCTACGTTTTCGGAGCAGGGCGAAAGTGAACTTAATATAGTTGTTTCAGGAACAAATGATTCAATATTAATGATTGAAGGAGAATCAAAAGAAGTTTCAAATGAATTTGTATTTGCTGCAATCAAACAGGCTCACGATGGTATAAAGGAAGTAATCAAGAGCCAGGAAGCGCTTATAGAAAAGAACAGCAAGCCTAAAATGACGGTGGATGAAAAGAAGCTTGATGAAAAAAAGGAAAAGGAAATCAGGGACAGTTATACCGGCAGGATTAAGGATATACTGGATATTGAGGAAAAGGTGGAAAGTGATAAATTAAGAACCGCCCTTAAGGAAGAAGTTATTGAAAAGTACCTGGATGATTCATTGCCCGGGGAAGAAACCCTGATAAAGGGCCTGTTGGATGATATTAAAAGAAACTGTATACGCAGGTCTATAATAGACGAGGGAAAGAGGAATGGCAACAGGAAGGCGGACAATATACGCCCCATAAGCGGATTTGTGGGAATACTGCCGAGAACCCATGGTTCGGCGCTTTTTACGCGAGGGCAGACACAGGCGCTGGTAACCGTGACGCTCGGTACGAAAATGGATAGCCAGATAATTGACGGGCTGGAAGATGAGTACAAGAAAAAATTTATGCTCCATTATAATTTCCCTGCCTACAGCACCGGGGAGGTAAGGCCGGACAGGGGTCCGGGGCGCAGGGAGATAGGGCATGGAGCCCTGGCTGAAAGAGCTTTAAAACAGATGCTTCCACAGGATGAAGAATTCCCTTATATTATAAGGGTGGTATCGGATATTCTTGAATCCAACGGTTCATCTTCCATGGCATCAGTTTGCGGCGCCAGCCTTGCCCTGATGGATAGCGGAATTAAGATATCGGCTCCGGTAGGAGGTGTTTCAATCGGGATGATAAAGGAAAAGGATAAAACCGTAATTCTCTCGGATATTGAAGGAGCAGAAGACCATTATGGCGACCTGGATTTCAAAGCCGCGGGAACGAGAAAGGGTATTACCGCAATACAGATGGACATGAAAGTAAAGGGGCTGGACCTTGAAATAATGAAGGAAGTACTCGAGCGTTCAAAAACCGGCAGGGAACACGTGCTTGACGAGATGGAAAAGATTATTAAGGTGTCGCGGGATGAGATTTCAATTCTGGCTCCGAGGATAATTACATTGAAAATAGCTATTGATAAGATCAGGGATGTTATTGGCCCGGGCGGCAAGATTATTAAGAAGATAGTAGCGGATACGTCAGCAAGTATGGATGTCAGCGATGATGGAACAGTTACAATATCCTCCGATGATTCAAGCGCTGTCGCGGCGGCAAAAAAGATGGTTGAAGAACTTACTACTGACGTGGAAGTTGGCAAGATATATAACGGCAAGGTAATGAGAATCATGAACTTCGGCGCATTTGTTGAAGTGCTTCCGGGTAAGGAAGGGCTGGTTCATATTTCACAGTTTTCCGAGAAGAGGTTAAACAAGGTGGAAGACGCAGTTAAAGAAGGGGATGAACTGCTCGTTAAGTGCGTTGAAATAGACAAAATGGGCAGGGTTAACCTCAGCCATAAGGATGCGGTAAAAAACGGGAAAAAGGAAGATAAATGAAGAAGAATGCAGGGGATAAAAAAACATCTGACCTGGATGAAATAATTCAAGTTTATGATTTGATGGTCAGGGAAAACCTGGTTGAAATAAACTGGGAAAAGGGCAGGAGAAAGTTGCTGATAAGACGCAAATCCAGCAGGGGAAAACCTGCGGAGAATGGAAATTATGATGATATCCGGCAGAGCGTTCCTCCCGTGGATGAAACGACGGGTGTTGTAAAAGAACCCGAAGAGGAGAAGGGGACGGTTAAGGTTGAGTCGCCAATGAATGGTGTTTTCTACAGGTCCCCGTCACCGGAATCTCAGGTTTTTGCAAAGGAAGGGGATGTTGTTTCCGCCGGCCAGACGATTTGTATCATTGAGGCAATGAAGTCCATGAATGAAATAAAGGCAGATTGTGAAGGCAGGATTATGAAGATAAAAGCCAAAGATGGGGAAACCGTGACTGCAGGCCAGCCGTTATTTTTAATCCTTCCAGGTAAGTAATAACCGAAATTAAAGGGCAGAGAATCTCATGAAAGACATGACTAACCAGATTGGATTTTTAGCCATTGATATCTGTAATATGTTAAAGGACAGCGGGGAAGTTAGTGTTCTAAGGATAAGGTCAGGGTTAAATGTTTCCAATACCCTTGTTTTTCTTGCAATTGGCTGGTTGTCGAGGGAAGGAAGAGTTCATATAAGGAAAGAAGGGGATGATTACCTGGTGTGGTTAGTTGAGTTATGAGTGTCATTAAATCCATTATACTGGGTATTGTCCAGGGGGCTGCTGAGTTCCTGCCGGTTTCAAGTTCAGCGCACCTGGTTTTCGGCCAGCATTATCTGGGGTTTTCAAGCCCGCAGATATTTTTTAATGTATTACTTCATTTTGCCACGTTAATGGTTGTCCTGGTTCACTTCAGGAAGGACATAGGGAAAATAATCGTAAACCTGCATAAAGTCAGGGAAATAAAAACAAATGAATACTGCCGGACTTTCTGGCTTATTGCCGCAGGGTCAGTGCCAACCGTGATTATCGGGTACGTTTTCAGGAGGAGAATAGAAGAGGTATTTGACAGTGTAGTTATTGTAGCAGTACTCTTAATTGTTACTGGGATTGTGGTTTTTATCAGTGACAGGATAAGGGAAACTTCAAAAGATGAAATAAAAACCACTATTATTGATGTGCTGATTATTGGCGCCGCGCAGGGACTGGCAATACTGCCGGGTATTTCGCGGTCAGGAATGACAATTGTAACAGCGCTTTTTATGGGGCTTAACCGCAGGTGGGCTGCAAGGTTTTCTTTCTTGCTTTCAGTGCCGGTAATACTCGGAGCCACCATTCTGGAATTGACGGATTCGGCAGTTGATTTTAGCGCGCATTTAATGATGGTTTACGCTGCAGGGATGATTTCAGCGTTTATCGTTGGATGGATTTCATTAAAAGTATTGATAAAAATACTGGAAAACAGGATGTTCAGCTATTTTTCCTACTATTGCTGGTTCATAGCTATACTCGTATTAATATATTGTTAATGAAATTATAATTTGCTATTATATAATATATAAAAATAAATTTTCAAGAATCAGGAAGCTTTATGAAATCTAAAAATAAAA
>JAUXBS010000096.1 GCA_030619245.1 Clostridia bacterium
CTTATTGAATCCTCCATGGATTTTACAACAATACCAATATGCGCTATGCCTACTTTCATGTAATGCCTCCTTGATAATTACTTATCGATATCAACCTTCCTGCGAAGTATTTTCTTTTCCCCCTGTATTTTCTTGTCCCTCAGCATTTTTTCCTTTGCTTTCCTTGATCTCCTGCGTTTCTGCCTGCGTATTTTTTCAATTTTCTGCCTTATTGCGCTTTCCCTGCCCTTGATTTTTTCATCTATCCTGTCAACTAATATCCTTCTTGCGAGGAAGCGGTTAAGCGCCTGTCCCCTTTCAACCTGGCATTTTACTTCAATGCCTGTCGGTACATGCTTCAGGTATACGCAGGTTGAGGATTTGTTTACCTTCTGGCCGCCTTTGCCTCCGGAGCGGACGAACTTCTCCTCAAGGTCCTTCTCGTATACCTTAAGGGCTTCCATTCTATCGGTTAATTGTTTTTTCTTTTTAAGGCTTATGCTCATATGAGGATCCCGGCAAAACAGGCGGTCATAAAGGTGGCTATCGTACCGCCGGCAAGCGCTTTCAGTCCCAGCGCTGCCACGTCCTTCTTCCTGTTTGCCGCTACGCCGCCGATGCCTCCGATAAGGATTGCAATACTTCCGAAGTTGGCAAAGCCGCAGAGGGCATAGGTGCTTATAACAATGGAACGGGGTGAAAGGGCTCCCGCTCCCGCGAGTTCCTGCAGTTTGATGTATGCGAGGAATTCATTGAATACCGTTTTGGTCCCCAGTAGTTGTCCCACTTTGATGGAGTCCTCCCAGGGGATTCCCATGATAATAGCGAAGGGAGAGAAAAGGTAACCGGCTAGCTTTTCAAACGATGTGCCGAGCAGCCCCAGCGCTGAATTCAGCATCCATATGATGGCAATGAAGGATAAAAGCATTGCGCCTATCTGCGTTGCCAGTTTCAGGCCGTCGTATGAGCCGCTTGCAGCGGCTTCAATGACGTTGCTGTCGGGGCTGGTGTAATCAAACCTGACCTCGCCAAGCGTCCGGGGCGTACCGCCCTCGGGTATCATGAGTTTTGCTACGACTATGGCGGCGGGGGCGCTCATTACCGAGGCTGCCAGGAGGTGTCCCGGGTCCGCCCCGAATGATGCATAGGTTGCCATTACACTGGTGGCAATTGTCGCCATGAAGCCGCACATCAGGGTGAATAACTCCGATTTCGTCATTTCCCGTATGTATGCCTTTATCGCGGTGACGCTTTCAATACCCAGGAACACGAACAGGGCAGCGCCTACTGATTCAGCCCCTGATATTTTCATGGTCTTATGCATGATGCGCGCCATTATCTTTACAAAGAACTGTATGACCCTTAAATAATAAAGAACCGCAGTCAGCGCTGATACGAATATGATAATCGGGAGCACTTTAAATGCAACAATGGCTCCTATGCTGGAATTATTTACCAGGCTGCCAAAGAGGAACTCAGCGCCTTTGTCGCTGCAGTTTATGACTGCGCCTACCGCAACCCTTGCCGCATTGAACATGACCCTGCCGATACCTGTCTTGAGTACGAGCAGGGCGAAGAAGAACTGAAGGCCCAGGCCCCATACCAGGGCGTTCCTGTTGATGTTCTTCCTGTTTTCTGAAATCAGCCAGGCAAGCCCCAGCAGCAGGAAGAGCCCTAAGAAGCTGATAATTCTATACTTGAGCATACGCTTAACTCCTTTACGCTTACTTGTCCCGGCGCGTTTGCCTTCTTAACGTAGCCGTAAGTCAGGCAGGACCCGTACACGAAACCCACTATCCTTGAGATACTCCCTGTTTCTCCCATTGAGACGGCAGCCATGGGTGTCTTCTTCCAGGACTCGCAGAACAGCATCAGCCGTCCCACATCCTGCGCTTTCTGCGGCGTAACAGACAATTTAATGATGTCCGCCTTTAACTTGTATGCCTTGAGGGCTGTATTCCTTAATGACTTATTTGAAGGGGTTGTCCTGAAATTATGATAGGAAACTATTACGAGTTTATTGTTCTTGTGGGCAAGTTTTATTACGTCCCTGTTTATCTTCCCGGAACTGGCCTCGATATCCACCAGGTCAACCAGCCTGATAATGGACTTGAATATATCAAGGCGTTCGCTGTCAGCCGGTTTCCAGCCGCCTGGAGCGCTTTTCTCGCAGGCAGTCCTTATGGTGGCAATGATAGGCAGCTTTACACGCCGGAGCTTTCTTATAAGCTCCGCAATGGCTTCCGGGGCCCTTTCTGCCCCGCGCATATCATCAATGCGCAGTTCGAGCATGTCAGCCCCCAGGGACTTTGCCTTCCGGGCAGTCTTGAGCGCGTCACTGCCCCAGACAGGAGCCACTACCGAGTATTTACTGTTTAACCTTTTGAGTAATTCGCTTCTTGTCATGGTTATTATTCTCCTATTATTTTTACCATTACCCGCTTTTTCCTCCTGCCGTCAAACTCCGCATAGAATATCTGTTCCCACGGCCCGAAGTCAAGCCTGCCGTCTGTTATTGCAACAACGACTTCCCTGCCCATGATGCTCCTCTTTATATGGGCGTCAGCATTATCCTCGCCTGTATTATGGCGGTAACTTGATACCGGTTCATGCGGGGCGAGTTTTTCCAGCCAGTCGTCAAAGTCCTGTATCAAACCTGACTCGTCATCGTTTATGTGCACGCTTGCTGTAATGTGCATGGCATTGACCAGGCAAAGCCCTTCCTTGACGCCGCTTTGCCTTACGAGCTTTTCAACCTCGGGTGTTATGTTGAGATAATCCCTCCTGTGCGGTGTGCTGAACCATAAATGCCTGGTTAATGATTTCATGATAACCTCCGGTTACTGAATTTCCCGTTCCGTCCAGGATAATGGATTAACTGCTATGCTGTTTACGTATATGCCCCAGTGCAGGTGCGGCCCCGTGGACTGCCCGGTTGAGCCGACAGTCCCTATGATATCACCCTTCCTGACCGGGTCAGTCCTTTTTACCTTGAACCTGCTCATATGCATGTATATGGAGTAAACGCCATGCCCGTGGTTGATAAGGATGGTATTCCCTATGCCTTTGAACTTCGCGGCCATACTGATCACGCCGTTGTTGGCTGCCTTGATACTTCTGCCTTCAGGCGCCGCGATATCGATTCCCCGGTGGCGGCCCCCGGTTTTTCTTTTCCCGTAAGTCCTTATCTGCCCGTACGGGCTGGAGAACCTTCCCCGGACAGGTATTATGAATTTACCTTCCCATAGTTTTTCTCCGGATATTTTACTCCTTATCTGCCTTGTAACCCTGGATTCCTCCCGGAGTGTTTTCATTACCTCCCTGTTCCTTGAAAGGGAGGCGATATGGGTTTCTGCAAAAGCCTTCTTTTTTATATTAACCGTTCTCAGGTTAAGGTATTTTCTGCCGTTAAAGAACCTGGTTTCTATTTTTATTGTGTTTTCCCCGGGACTGCAGTTAAGGGGTATCCCTATGAGTCCGCGGTATATCCGGGTGCCGCTGTTTATCCCTGTTTCAAAGAGCCTTGTCTCCTGTCCCTCAAGACTGACGGAAGAGTGTTTTACTTCCCTGTTCGCCTTGAGCTTTAACACTATCACGTCACCGGGATAGTAGTTATATGAGTCTGTTTCAATGCTGATATCAGCGGGTATTGAGTAATAGTATCCCAGTCCGATTGCGAGGATGGCAAAGTTGATTAAAAGGGCAGTGATTAATATTTTTTTTAGTTTCAATGCTTACTTCCCAGCAAGTCCGAGCATGTAATTAATAAAACTGGAGTTCTCAATAACATGGAGTATTATCAATGCCTCCTGCAGTGTCCGGCCGCGGGTAAAACTGCCGTGGCCGCGGACTATAACGCCACTGTGTTTTACCAGGGCATTGCTTACGTTTTCTGCGAGTTCACTGCTCCCGAAATCACCGGTTACCATGGGGATTTCCTTCATGAAGTGAAGGCTCTCCGGGTCAGTGGGAAGCAGTACGTCCTTATCCCTGTGAATCAGGGACTGTATAACAGCGTACCTTGAATGCCCGTGCAGTACGGCAAGGGCATTTGTTTTTGTGTAAATCCTTCTGTGGGCGTTGAGCTCATTGGATGCCTTGCGGGTTTCTTCGTTTTCTATGGTTTCATCAATCGGCGCTGTCACGAGATGCCCTTCAAGTTCTTCAAGCATGCTTCCGGAAGCGCTTATTATCATGTTTTCACCGTCGCGCTTGCTTAGATTACCCATGGTGGAGTAGGTAAGCCCTGAGGCAACCATTTTCTTCCCGAATTTTATCAGTTCTTTCATTATTATCTTTGCGCTAAATTATTTTTATCCAGACCCTGCGTGTACGGGGCCCGTCAAACTCCGCAAGGTATATATCCTGCCAGGTCCCCAGTTGTAACTTCCCGCCTTGAATAATCACGGACTGGGAGAACCCCATCATACTTGCTTTTATATGCCCTGCCGAGTTTCCTTCTGAATGCCGGTAGTTGCTGTCTTTCCAGTCAATAACCTTATCTAATTTCATCAGCATATCCCTTTTAACGTCAGGGTCTGCATTTTCATTTATCGTAATGCCTGCGGTTGTGTGTGGGATAAATATCAGGCATACACCATCCTTTACTTTGTTTTTAGCAACTACGGCCTGAACCTGGCCGGTTATATCCACCAGTTCAGAGTGGGTGTGTGTTTTTACTGATAGTTCTTCTAACATGTTTTTCTCCTGTCATGAACCTTTTGAAAGAAAAAGAACACCGGTTGAGTAATCAAGGGTCATATAATATATTGCAGTTTTACATATATAACAAATATAAACAAAGAATACAAATTAAATAACTAAAATGCCGCTATTATAAGAGAACCGGATTATATTTTTGTAAACTTCCAATATAACATATGTTACAAAATATTTACCAGATATTTACTTGCCAAAATCACATAGTTGTGATATAATTAATATAGAGAATACGGAGGTAAAATGAATAGAAACAGAAAAAGGATAGTCGTAGTTGATGATGATAAAACCATTCGTGAAGCCATAGGGTTTCTTCTGGAAAACGAAGGATATGAAGTGTTTACTACCGGCAACGTAGAGGATGCATTGTTGATGGTCCAGGATGAGAACCCGAACCTTGTGATACTTGATATCACGATGCCGGGGTTAAACGGGTTCAGGGTAAGCAGGGCTATAAGGAGGGACCCGGAGAATAAGAGGCTTCCCATTTTAATGCTTACGGTTATGGATAACAATAATGATAAAATAGCAGGGTGTAATTCCGGGGCAGATGATTACCTGGTAAAACCGTTTGAAACGGATGAATTTATAGTCAGGGTAAAATGCCTTCTGGGGGATCCGATAGCCTGTGAAATGCTTTAAGGGGACAGACCTCCTTGGGGACAGACACCCTTGGTGTCTGTCCCCTTATTAACCCGCTCTTTCAAGAGAGCGGTTTTTTTTTGTGCGCCCAGGATGGGCGCTTACTTGTCGGTGAAAGTCCGATACGGGGGTTGATAGTACCAACCGTTAGCTTAAGACAAGGGTGTCCATCGTGAGGTGGAATCTGAAGGAAGTCGGCGGCAAAACTCCGGTCTGAGGAACACGAACTGTATAAAAGGCATATGC
>JAUXBS010000259.1 GCA_030619245.1 Clostridia bacterium
CCTGCCTTCAACCACAGCGCCAAGGAACTGGTCATAAGCGTCATCAATAACCCCCTGCATGAGTTTCTTTTCATCTCCGGTCATCTTCCTGGAAGCAGACCCGATATCCTTGTACTTGCCGCTCTTGATAACCTCTATCTCCACCCCTATCTTTCGGAACAATTCCTCCAGGTTACCCATCCTCATTATCACGCCAATACTTCCCGTGATGGTACCGGGGTTCGCAACCAGTTTATCACAGGCGCAGGAGATGTAATACCCTCCTGAAGCGCAAACATCCCCCATTGAAACCACAACCTTCTTACCCTTCTCCTTCAGTATTTTTACCGCGTTGTAGACTTCCTGGACTGCCCCCACACTTCCGCCCGGGCTGTTTATCCTCAGGACAACCGCTTTGGCATTATTATTTATCTCCACCTTCCTTAGTTGTTCAATTATCCTGTCACTGCCCCTTAACATGCGGCTCCAGTACATATTATCTTCCGAAACATAAATAGGCCCGTATATGTAAACCACTGCCACTCCCGGGGATTCTCCAAGCAGGCTTTTCCCCTTGCCAGCTGAAATTGAATCATCTCTCCCCGGGGGCCTGACTACAAGCACCACTCCTATCAGCACTGATAACAGGCATAAGGTAAGTATAATTCCTGTAATTATTTTTTCTTTTATATCCATGAATCGTTCTCCCTGTGTTTTTCCTGTTAATTAATAACTAATCCGCATTCAAACCGTCTATCACTTCCACCATTATATTAATATCTTCTTCCGACACGTACTCATGAACAGGTAGAGCCAGGAGTTTCTGGTTGAATTCCTTTGAGTTTGGCAATGGCTTCAAAAGGCTCAGGCACTTATCCGCGCTCTCAATCCCCCGCCCGGCTAGCTGCCTCTTTGCCTCTTCCTTCATCCCGCTGTCATTGAAAACAACCGGCAGGAGATTAAATACCGCCCTGCTGTATACAGGCAGCCCCGGAACTCTAACACTTTTATTGCCCTTCAACCTCTCCAGGAGAAAGGTGCCGTTAAACAATCTCCTGATATTGGCGTCCAGCGCGCTTTTCAGCATCAATATGCCGATTGACGCCTGGAAACCGGTGTATTTTTTTAAACTGGTTTCCTTTTCTTCCCGGCCATTAAGGCACCCTTCGCTAAACGGAAACCACCTGTAAATGACCGGCTTTAATAAAAAAGCAAGCATCATCAATTTCATGAATACTTTGAACACGTACAGGCTGTTCCTGCTTTTAAGATTATTCACTTCCCTGCTGACTGCCCCGGCAAGTTGAGCATTGCCTGTTACAACACAGCCCCCTGAATAAGTGGAAAAATTACAGTCCGTATGAAAACCTGTAAACCCCAGGTCACCCGATGACCCAACCTTATCTTCATGATAATAAGAGCCAGAAGCATGTGTAAAATCCTCAACCAGGTATATCCCCTTATCTCCTGCCATGTCCTGCAATGGTTTTAGGTCGCAGGGCAAACCAAACGCATGGACGGCTACCACACACAGGGTGTCTTTCTTTATCAGCCTTACCAGAGACCTTCTGTTAAAATCAAAGGAATCCGGGGAAACGTCACAGCACACTGTTTTCAAGCCAAGCTTCCTGATGACCCCCGCAAGCGCCCCGTAGGTATAACCTGGGATTATAACCTCTTTCTTATCTGAAACATCCGAAAGGGTTTTCAGTATAACCCAAAAGGCTGCCCCGGCTGACCCTGTAGTAAAACAGTATTTGCTGTGGAATAAGCCTGAAAGCTCCCGCTCGAATTTCTTGATGGGGTTCTTCCATGCCAGGCACAGGAATAACCCCTTAACCAGGTCAACCGGCCTTATATGAACAGCCGATACTGCCAATTTTCTGAACAATTTACCCTCCTACATGTTAATGTCTGATTTATTAATACCGTCCTTTATTTCTCCTATCTTCTTCAGTATGTAAAGGGTGTTTTAAGCCGCCGGAAAAATAGCTCCCGATTGCAGACTTAAGGCGGATGAAACAGCCTTTATAATATTGAACAATTAAAGGTTGTTTTAATTCGCCGCCTTGTCTGCGTTTATGAGCGGAGATGTTTTTCCGGAGCAGCCGGCGAGGACTGTCTGAACCCGGCCAGTCCGGGTGAGTTCCGCAGCCGCCGGAAAAATAGCTCCCGATTGCAGACTTAAGGCGGATGAAACAGCCTTTATAATATTGAACAATTCG
>JAUXBS010000220.1 GCA_030619245.1 Clostridia bacterium
AGATTGAAGTATTACTTTAAACCTATCCACGTTTTATTTTTCTCCAGTTAAGACCTTTACCTGCATGAAAAGATTTACGTCCCTTTTCAATCAAAACCATATCTTCTGATGTGAACTCTTCTTCAATCTTTTCTAAAACTGATTCTCTTACCAGCTCAGAAACTGATTTATATTTCTTTGCAGCAACCTTTTTCATGTTCTCGTAAAGCTCTGATGGCAGGTGAATCAAAAACGTTTTATCCATAGATTTCATTCTCATTTTAAAACCTCCTTTATAATAAGTATATCATAATGATATATGTTTGTCAAATCTCTTTTAACAATCTACCATTCAAAAGTTAAAAGTGAACTCTTTTTAAGCGATTTAACTACTTGATACCGTTTCTTTTTTTATTTCTTTAAAAACAAACTTCCAAAAGTGTAATCAGCCTTTTTGGCGTGCCCTAATTTAAACCTGTTTTTCGTATCCAGGAAATCCCGGTTCCCTTCAGGGGATAGACCTGAGGCGCTTATTAATTCCTCCACATTTTCAGGAGTACTGAGAGGATTTTGTGTCGGCGCTTCCTGGCCGTAATCAAAAGTAATGACCATTTTTCCTCCCGGAACGAGTGAATCAGCCATTCTTCTCATCGCTTTTATCTGTCCCTTTTTATCCATATGCTCCACCACGCAGAAAGAAACCGCTAAATCAAACTTGCCCCAACTTTCAGGAACATCATTTTCACAAAGGTTCACAGTACTTCCCTTGAGTTCCCATTTCATTTTTTTTGATATTTTTTCTGTATGACTTACAAGTTTTTCATCAATATCCGCGCTTATTACCTTGCACCCTTTTTGGGCAAGGTAAAAAACCGGTAATGTGGCGGCGCCTCCCACGTCCAGGACTCTCATCCCTTTTTTTATCCCGGTGTATGCCAGCCCCCTGGCGTACTCCCATAACTTATACCAGCCGACGTAATAATTCCACCTCAGGTAACCGTTTATCGCAAAAGGTATTCCCCTGAGAAACAGCTTCCCCGCATAACTCTTTAATGCTTTTCTCATGGAAGCCACTTCAGGATTTAATAAATCCGACTTTTCCATGGTCTTGTTAAGAATAATCATTCCAGAAATAATCCTCTTAAACCTGTTTTCTCTTCGGTCTTTCTTTCAATGCTCATGTCCGTAATCAACAGTGATATTTCATTTGTAATCTCCACTGTACCTTCAATCAAATGCCCCCCCATGGCTTCCTTTTTTTCATTTCCCAGGCAGGCATGAACATGAAACTCATACCCGTCTTTGCTGTTGCAGATATTGCCAGTCAGAGAAATCATCTCATAAGCCTTCTCATAGTATTCAGAAACATAATCGCCCTTCTTCCTGAAGTAGCCCAACTTAAACTGTTTCAGTTGACCTATACCCGAAATGACCACTGCGGTCTTTACCTCGTACTTCCTGCAAACGTTTTTCAGTTCTTCAAAAATACTTTCACCCGGGAATAGTCTTATGATAATAAGGTTATCCTTCTTTTTGCTTTGCATATTATTTTCCTTTCCTAATCAAGTGATGAACATGGCGTCACCGTAGCTGTAGAACCTGTATTGATGTTTAAGAGCATGTTCGTATGCCTTTAAAACTTTTTCCCTTCCGGCAAAAGCGCTTACAAGCATGAGAAGGGTTGATTTCGGCAGGTGAAAATTGGTTATCAGGGCGTCAATAATCCTGAATTCATATCCCGGATAAATGAACTTGTCCGTATACCCCGAGCCCGCCTTTACCCTGCCCGATGAATCACCCAGCGTCTCAAGAGCGCGCGTGGTGGTGGTACCCACGGCAATCACCCTGCCGCGGTTTTCCCTTGCGCGGTTTATTTTTACCGCGCTTTCTTCTGAAAGTTCGTAGAACTCGCTTCCCATCTTATGTTTCGTTATGTCATTTTCCCTGACGGGCCTGAACGTGCCCCAGCCGACATGAAGCGTAAGGGGTATAATCTCAACGCCTTTATTGGCAATATCCTCAATGAGTTTTTCCGTAAAATGAAATCCCGCCGTAGGTGCCGCCACCGCCCCCTTATTCCTGGAATACACAGTCTGGTACCACCCGCGGTCTTCCTTTTTTTCCTCTCTCTTTATATAGGGAGGCAGGGGAACCTTGCCTATCTCCTCAAGTATCACGTCGAAATCGCCCGAATGCTTGAATTCCACAAGTGTCTTGCCGTTTGACTTCCCGATTACCTCCGCCCGGAGCAGGCCCTTTTCGAATATAATTTCAGTTCCTTCCCTCACCCTCCTTGCCGGTTTTACCAGGACTTCCCAGACATTACCCTCTTTTTCTTTAACCCGGTTAAGAAGCAGTAAATCTATTGCCGCGCCCGTAACCCTTTTTTTTCCCGTAAGCCTTGCGGGTATGACCCTGGTATCGTTTACCACCAGTATATCGCCTTTCCTTAACAGGTTTACCACCTGGTGGAAGGTCTTATCACGGACACTGCCGTCATTCCTGTCCAAAAGCAACAATCTCGATGTATCCCTTGGAGAGACCGGTGACAATGCAATGCTTGATTGGGGAAGAATATAATTAAAATCCGATAAATTCATTAATACAGACCTCAGTTTTCAGGCATGGTAAACGGCAGCATGAGTCTTAATGTAGTGTTACTAACATAGCTTTACATATGCTGGAAGTATTTTGTTTCAGCGTCAAGGAACGAAGACGAGAAGCCGGGGTCAGGTATTGAATTCTTTGAAAATATTCACTTATATTTTTTAGACTCTCTTAATTTG
>JAUXBS010000163.1 GCA_030619245.1 Clostridia bacterium
ATCAGCCCCATCGCGGTTTTGCCGGTGCCGGCCTTAAACTTTACGAGTATCTCACCCTCAATCACTTCCACCCTGCTGTTCGTAGCGGAATCAACAATAGACGTCACTCTAACAGTGCCTGCATGAACATTGCCGTTAACAACAGCTAACATCAATATAATAATAGTTGTTTTTATTTTCATATTTAACCAGGGGTCAGGTCTCTACATTTTACAAAAGCTGAATTAGCCTATCAACTAATTACCTGCCAATAATCAAGTCTATTATATAACATTGTTTATTGCTGCCTTTTGTCAAATGTCGAGACCTGACCCCTAACCCTTATGTTCCCATGTTCCAGGAACTCAAGTACTTCTTTTGTTCGGGCGTTAAACTGTCTATTTCCATACCCATCAGTTTTAGTTTCATCTTTGCGATAGAATTGTCTATATCCTTCGGTACATCATAGACCTTTTTCTCTAATTTTGAAGCATTTTTGTTCAGGTATTCCGCCGAAAGCGACTGGTTTGCAAAACTCATATCCATAACGCTTGGCGGGTGCCCTTCCGCGGCAGCCAGGTTAACGAGCCTGCCGTCAGCCAGCACGTTTATTCTTCTGCCGTTTTTCATGGTATGCTCTTCAATAAAATCCCTGATAATCCTTCTCTTTTTAGTTATCTTTCTCAACCCCTTAAGGTCCAGTTCAACGTTGAAGTGCCCGGAATTGCATACTATTGCGCCGTCCCTCATGACTTTGAAATGTTCGGGCCTGATAACATGCAAATCCCCTGTCAGCGTGCAGAATATGTCTCCAAGCCTTGCCGCTTTCGCAATGGTCATCACCTGGAAGCCGTCCATTGCCGCTTCAATACCCTTGACCGGGTCAACCTCAACGACAATGACTATGGCGCCCATGCCCTTTGCCCTCATGGCGAATCCCCTGCCGCACCAGCCGTAACCGCATACCACCACGGTCTTTCCCGCGAACAATACGTTCGTAGCCCTGATTATGCCGTCTATCGTTGACTGCCCTGTGCCGTAACGGTTATCAAACAGGTGTTTCGTATCCGCATCGTTAACTGAAATAACAGGGTATTTCAACACCTTATTCTCCGCCATGCTCCTGAGCCGTATTACGCCCGTTGTGGTCTCCTCGGTCCCTCCCACAGGCAGTTTGCTTACCTTTGAAGTATGCACCATTGAAACCAGGTCCGCCCCGTCATCCATCGTAATATCAGGCTTGTAATTAACAGCCGCCCTGACATGGCTGTAATATGTCTTATTGTCCTCTCCGCATACAGCATACACGGGTATACCGTAATCCTTAACAAGCGATGCCGCCACATCATCCTGTGTTGACAGCGGGTTGGAGGCGCAGATCACCGCGTCGGCGCCGCCTGCCTTTAATGTAATCATGAGATTGGCTGTTTCAGTCGTCACGTGCAGGCAGGAGGATATTCTTACCCCCTTTAACGGTTTTGTCCTTGAAAAGCGCTCTTTAATCTTGTTAAGAACAGGCATCTGCCTGTTTGCCCACTCAATTCTTATCCTGCCTTTTTTTGCAAGTTTTAAATCTTTTATATCATACTTCATTTACATCCTCCTTTTTTATAGTTTTGCCGCTTTCTTGAGAATACCCGCCATATCAGTCCTCTCCCAGGTAAAAGCTCTCTCCGTCCTGCCAAAATGACCGTATGAAGCCGTGTTTCTGTATATAGGCCTCCTTAGATTAAGTTTCTTTATTATATTCACCGGCGTCAGGTCAAAATTATCCCTGATTAACTTTATTATATCCTCCTCCGGGAGCCTGCCTGTTCCTTGTGTATCAACGATTATGGACAACGGCTCCGCCTTCCCAATGACGTATGACAATTGAAGGGTTACTTCCCTTGCTATGCCTGAAGCCACTATATTCTTGGCAATGTACCTGGTCATATAGGTAGCGCTCCTGTCAACCTTTGTCGGGTCCTTGCCTGAGAACGCCCCGCCGCCGTGAGGCGCGGAACCGCCGTAAGTATCAACTATTATCTTCCTGCCTGTAACTCCGGTGTCCGATACCGGCCCGCCAACAACGAACTTGCCCGTCTGGTTGATAAACGTTTCCGTCTTACCCTTCTTGTAATACTTCCCGAGAACAGGGATAATAACCTTCTTTATAATCTCATCCCTGGATTTTTTGGTCATGTTCTTCCCTGACTTGTCCAGCACGTCCTCCGTATGCTGGGAGGCAATGACCACCCTTGTAGCCACTACCGGCCTGCCGTTAACGTACTGTATGGTAACCTGCGACTTGCCGTCAGGCCCGAGCCATGGAAGTATTTTATTCTTCCTTACCTGAGCCAGCTTCTTTGTCAGTTTATGCGCCATTGAAATAGGCACCGGCATGAGTTCAGGCGTCTCATCACAGGCATAACCGAACATAATGCCCTGGTCCCCCGCGCCGCCCGTGTCAACACCCTGGGCAATATCCGGCGACTGGGTATGTATGGCGCTTAGCACCGAACAGGTATTGGCGTCAAACCCGAACAATTCGCTGTTATAACCTATATTTCTTATTGTATCCCTTACAACCCTCTGGACATCAACGTAACCCCTGGTTGTAATCTCCCCACCTACAATAACCATGCCAACCGTGATAAAAGTCTCACAGGCGACACGCCCGAACTTATCCTGCTTGATAATATCATCAAGTATCGCGTCAGATACCTGGTCACAGATTTTATCGGGGTGCCCTTCCGTCACAGACTCCGAACTGAAAAAATAGTTTTTCCCTTTCATAACCGTTCCTTTCTATTTCTATATTATTTTTTTTGTATTATGGACTCTTCTATAATACAGTCCCCGCCTGATACACTTGCTTTATTGCCCACAATGGAATTCCTGATAACGGTACCTGTCTTAATCCTGGCATCCTGCCATATTATACAACCTGAGATTGAAACATTTTCACCGATAATACCGCCATCCCCGATAACGGTATTCGCGGCTATTTCAGAATTCTTCCCGATTATACAGTTCCTCCCGATTATACAGGGGCCTTTTATCCTTACGCCTTTTCCGAGCTTGGTGTTACTGCTTATCCAGATATTCCTGCCCTTCTTCTTCCCTTCAATATCAACCTTGATTTTGCCGGAGAGAACGTCTAACTGCGCCCTGCGGTATTCATCCAGGTTGCCTATATCACACCAGTAACCTTCCATCTCATAACCGAATACACGCTTCCTCTTATTCAACAGTTCGCCCCATAACCGTGTCCCGAAATCATAATATTTCCTCTTCGGAATGTAGTTCATTATCTCAGGCTCAAGGATGTAAATACCGGTATTAACGGTATTGTTCAGGACATCGCTCCATGACGGTTTTTCCAGGAAACTCTTTATCCTTTTATCCCTTTCCATCAGGGCTATGCCGTATTCAAACCGGCTGTCAACCCTCTTCAGGACTATGGTCGCAAACGCTTTCTTTGACCTGTGGAACCTTAACGCTCCTGTCAGGTCAATATCCGTCAGGCCATCGCCGCTCATCACAATAAAAGTATCTTTAAAATAATCTTCAACCTTCTTTATCGCGCCCGCTGTCCCGAGCAGTGATTTTTCCCTGGAATAACTTATATCAACACCGTACCCTGAACCATTCTTAAAATACTTCTCAATCTTAGCTGAATGAGGGCCCAGGTTAATCATCGCCTCGTTAATCCCGTGCCTTTCAAGCAGTTTCAGGGTATAATGCAAGACGGGCTTGTTTGCGATAGTGAACATCGGTTTTGGAACGTCATGCGATAACGGCCTTACCCGTGTCCCCCTGCCCGCAGACATAATCATTGCCCTCATGTTTTGCCCCTTCTTTTTCTCTTCTCCGGAATTAATGGGTAGAAAAATATGATTATCCTTTAATTCAGCATGTAAAGAGTGTTTCAATCTGCCGATTGCAGACTTAAGGCAGATGAAACAGCCTTTACATCCATTTGATTCTGGAAAAGAGCCCCTTC
>JAUXBS010000022.1 GCA_030619245.1 Clostridia bacterium
ACGGCTCTCAGCGCAGGCCTTGGATTTAAAATTACCAAGAATCTTGTTATTGACACGGTGCTCGTGACGTATATCTTATTCGCCGCGCCTGATGACCTTGCAGTTAACAGTAATATATTTGCTCAGATTACCGCTAATTACTTTATGAAGTAATCCAGGCATCTACAGAATAAAAAAGCCCCTGATTATTAATTTCAGGGGCT
Source organism: Clostridia bacterium (assembly GCA_030619245.1). Lineage (GTDB taxonomy): Bacteria > UBA6262 > WVXT01 > WVXT01 > JAUXBS01 > JAUXBS01. The sequence continues at coordinate 204 of JAUXBS010000022.1, forward strand.
TTTTTTATATTGACATAATATCTTATTTTTGATAATCTAACCTTAAATTATTTTAAAGGTAAATATTATGAGAAAATTTATACTTCCTATACTTATACTGACAGCTTTTATTTCACCTGTTTACGCTGAAATCAATATCGGGGCCGAAACAAGGGTAAGGGGCATTACCTGCAGGGACAACAATTTCTACAATATCAGCGCCGATTCCTTTACTGCAACCGCTTATTTCCAGCAGAGAACCCGTGTATATCTTGAGGGAACGCTTGCCGATAACGTGTCCGTCAATACTAGTTTCCAGTCAATCGGCAAATGGAATGAAACAACGGATTTATTCTTTGAAACCGCCTATATCAAATTCTCCAGGTTAACAACTATTATGAAGGACAACTTCCAGCTTGATTTTACTGCCGGAAGGATGCCCATAGAATACGGTAACGGCATTGCGGTAAGGGATGCCGACTCAGCCACCGGTTTTAACGCCCTGAAAGCGGATTTCACCTTCAGGAAAGATGCCAGCCTTGAAGTATTTGGAATAGCTTATTCTACAAACTCAACCGTTCTCGGCGGAGTTTTTAATAAAATATGGAAGAAGGATATGATTAAGCAATATTTTTATTCCCTATACCAGATAAGAAGTGATGACGCTAATGAATCAGGGCTGTTTGTTGGTTCCCGTGTTTACGTAAACCCCAAACCAGACGTATCCTACAGCGTTGAATTTGCGAAGGAAATCGGCGGAAAAGGGATGGCCTTTGACGCCGGCATTGACCTTACCGCAGAAGGCATAAAAATAAAGGTCCTGGCTGATTTACTTTACGGCAACAGCGATTTTTCACTGGATACCGCGTGGCTTGACTATCATATTTACGGTGAATACTTTATATCCAATAGATCCAATTTCGGTTATTATGACAATAAACTAAGAAACCTTACCATAATAAGAGTCGGTGGCACCTATAATGAGATTAAAAACCTCGTACTTGGCGTAAACATGTTTTTTTACAGGGATGACGGCGGCGGCAGTATAATTAATACTATTGTTACACCCGGCACTTATGACGCCGGTACTGAAACTGATTTTTATGCTATTTATAATTTTTCAAGTAATACAAGAATCAGGCTTATTATTGGCCTTTATGACCCCGGGACTTTAGTCTATTATCCGGGTAAATCACCAACTAAAGATGATTTTGCCCGTAAATTGCTCCTGGAATGCCAGGCCAGATTTTAGTGAAACCAGCAATATTCTTGCCATTTATTCATTATATACTCATATAATTGACTATTCCATTTTTTTCCGAGGAACAAGCCTAATGTTAGATGAAATCAAAGAACTCAATGATTTATTAAAATATGCTGATATTTCACAGGCAGAACTTGCCAGGCAGTTCAAAGTAAGTAAAATGTCTGTTTCAAAGTGGCTCAACGGCAAATCTGTCCCAACAAAGAAGAAAATAGCCAATATACGTGATTTCCTGGCTAAATTCAAGGGTGTCATGAAGCAAAGGGGGATGAAAACCCTTAAAAAGGCAATAAACCTTAATAAGGATACGGTTGTCAATAGCTTAATTGAATTCTGGAGTATTCATAGGAATTTTGATGCCAATATCAGGGGTTTGTCTAAATATACAGGTGTAACGCCGGGAACAGTATATAAATGGTTAAATAGAAAATCCTATCCAAAACCTGCCAAGATAAGACTAATCGATGAATGGCTGAATAAGTAAGAATCCGTTGTTAAAGTGAATCCTTATAAACATATATGAATTAGCTAATAATACCCAAAAACAGCTATTAAAGCAGAATATTAGGTATTATTTTGTCGACTGTGTAGTTTACATTATATACACTACGTCCTATAAGATATATTATGTTTCCGTTGGCTTGTAAGTGATAGCCTGATTACCTTAAAGTTGTTTCTAATATATAATGTGATATGTGTTTATATATCAGTATATTCGCTGTATATGTATAAGTTACTTTAAGTTTTGGATTTTAGCACTCTCATTTTATCGACGATTTATGAAATTTTTAAACTTTTTCAGGATTTCAAACCAGACCAGCGCAAAATCAGGATGGGACCAGGGTTTAAAAAATAAAGCCTTAAAATCAGGCCTCCCATGCCGGGGCACCCCCAAAACCCAAAATAGGCCATTTTGGAAAACCGGCAAACCAGTCAAAAATATTGGATTTTTACAGAAACAGGATTGGATTCTACGGCAGGGCCACAAACAGACCAACAGGACAATCAGGAATCAGCATTAATTTGCCCCATCCCCTTTCCCTGTCCAAACAGACCAACGGAAATACCTGATTTTCAGAAAATCATAAATACAGATGGTTATTTCAGAGTACCTTTAATGTTGCATTATTTCCAGAAGCTTATTCATGTTATCCGCGGCATCCTGATGTTTCGGGTCTAACTCAAGCGCTTCAGCAAACCGGCTGTAGCCCTGATTATAGTTTCCCAGCTCACAGTAATAAACTCCAAGATTGTTATGAGCGCTGGCATAATCAGGATCAATTTTAATAGCTTTGACGCATACTTCAAACGCTTTATTGATATTATGCAGCCCGTACCATCCCTTTGAAATATTTAAATAACTTAGCGCAACATCAGGAGACAGCATAACCTCATCAAACTCTTTGTTGTTTTCCTTTAAAAACCCCGCTATTTCCTTATATTCCTTTTCCAGTTCATTTAATATATCTAATTTATCCCTGTAATACGGAGTATCCTGCTCTTCTTTGCATATTTCTATATATTTACTCTTAACCCGGTTATATACGCTCATATAAAAACTTCTTGCTTTTTTTCTTATCTTCTCATTGCAGGACATCTCACCGTAGAATAAATATTTCACCATGAGCTCCCTTTCATCCTTTGGAACATTCAATTTACCCTGCCTGTAATGACCCGCATCGGTTTTAACCTTACCGGCAATTATACCATCAACATATTTTATTTCTTCAAGAGCAGGAGTATAACACGGCATTAACTGCAATATTCTCTCAAGGTACACCCTTGACGCTGAATAATACTTCTTGCAATTCATAATCCCGGCTAAATAATGAAGATTTTCTATGTCATAAGGGTTATACAGGTATAAGCGGGAAAAGAAATATTCCGACCAGTCGTATAAACCAATATAAAAATATAACTTCCCTGCTGATTTAAAGAACAGCATTCTATCCTCTACTTTCTTCTTTTTAATGGGTGTAATCCCGGTATTATATGAATGCAGTTCTATATCCTCGAGAAACTCATGTTTCTTTATAAGCTTTGCCAGTTTAATCAGATAATAGAAAGCCGTCCTGTAATCTCCTTCCCTGCTATGAATCTCTGACAGGAAAGAAAACGAATACTTCTTCCTTTCAGGGGAACCTTCATCCGCAATAACCATAAAATGTTTCATAGCTTCATCAAACAACCCTGCTTTATAATAACTCCTTGCCAGCCTGTATTTTTCTTCTTCACCATCCTGTGAATTCCAGAAAGTAACATCTGTAGCATACCTCCTGTTTTCCATGAACGTACAGGGTAAATAGTATAAACCAACCAAAAATATAATCATGAATGCCAGGCACTTTACTTTTTCAATCCTGTCACAAACCAGGTAAAACATATATGAAAGCGCAATTGAATAAAATACAACCAGAATATACAGGCACTTCTCAGTACAATGAACAGAATTATCCTGATATGGATAAATAAAAGTTACTACACCTGAAATAACCGTTTTAAAAGCCTCCCGGGCAGTATAGATAAACTGTCCTAATATAAATTTATTCTCCGGAAAAAACGTAATAGGATAAAGTTTTATATTCAGAGTTATAAAATGATATAACAAATAAGCTATCAGCACTGCCAGTAATAGAGTAAACGCGCGGATTGGTTTGATGTTGCTTTTCTTAAAAACCAGGGCTGCCAGGAAAAGAATAAGAACCACGGGTAAAACAACGAGTATAAGATTGGAGTTGAATAATCCACCTATAAACATCATAACACTGAGCGCATAATACCCCGCCCTGTTTTCTTTCAATGCAAGCAGTACCATTATCATAGTACTTAACAATAAAATAACATCTAACAGCAAACATATATTACCAACCACATTAACGGCAGCCGTAGAAACAGGGTGGACCAAAAACACCACGGCTCCCAGGAGTGAAACCTTATCTTTTCTGAAAACAATAAAAATAAGGGTATATAAAAGGAGCGCCGCTATAACATGAAGCATTATCAGCGATATCCTCCAGCCAATTATATTCTTCCCGCTGATAACAGTCCTTAAAACAGCCTCAACGGCCAGGCTTAAGGGATGGTACTGATCTTTGTAATGCAGTATTGCCTTTGTGAATATTACCGGAATGTTCCTGCAATTCTGAATCAGAGGATTATCCGTAATAGAATCATACCCTGAAATAAACGCAGTATTATTGAGCGAGTTAGAATAAACAATGAAACCCAAAACGATTATTAATAAACATTTCTTCAGCATCTGGAATCCAGTCTAAAGATTCAGTTATTTGCAATCTCTTCTGCGTTCCTGATTAAACCTTTATTCATAACCTTATATAGCTTTCCCGGGTCAACATCCGGAGCCTGTTTCTGAAATTCAGGAACATTATAGCTCTTCGGTACAAACTCCTTCTCAGGTAACATTACAGGAGGCGAACTCAACCCCTTCTTGTTTATTTCGGTAAGATAAAGCCTGGCAAAAATACCATCATCTCTTTTTGAAGTAAATATCAACCACCTGCTATTGGAAGACCAGCTATGCCATGAATCCGCCGCGTATTCCGTATTACACTCAAGACGCCTTACTGTGCCTTCTTCCCTGGAATAAATGTATATATCACTGGAGGGCTTAATCAATGAACCATATTTTGACCTGCAGAAAGAAAGCCACTTGCCATCCGGCGAAAACCTCGGGTAATAATTACTCATACCGTTAAATGATGCGCCCTTCAACGGTACAGGCTCACCACCATTGCCATCATTATAGGGAATAAGGAATATACTATACTTCTGCCTGTATCTTCCCTCTTTTGCCGATTCTGTCCTATCCCTGCAAAATGCTATGGTTTCCCCGTCAAGTGACCAGCGGGGATAATTTTCCAGATATTCAGGGTCACTTGCTCCGGGCAAGAGAGAAATGGAATTCTTCTCAGTATCGTATACCGCTATATCCGCCGTAGGGCTAAATGCGTACTGGGTTTCCAGGGTTACAGGCGAACTGGTTTTTAACTTCTGCCTCACGGTCAATGCCAGTTTTTTGCCATCAGGCGACCAGCTTACGAAAGTACTTCCCCCGAGAGGAATCTTGATTCTTTCCCCTGTCTTCTCTTTTATATCATATACTAAAAATCCGGCCCCCCCCTCAACCATGTTTCTCCACTGGACACATGCCTTCTCACTATCTGCTTTACCTGTGAAGGTATGACACGAAGCGCAAAACCTGCCTTTACATGGCAGGAAAGTTTTAACCTTAAAATCACTTAAATACCTGATAAATATATCCGGGGTTTTTGCCGCAGTAAAAGAGGGGGTTACAAAACGATAAACAACAACTTCGTCAGCGGGGAATTCTGATATCCTGAAAGATACCGGATGACTTCTATGTATTTTATTTTCTTCCGCATTATTATCTGCCTTATATCCCGACACTTGCAGCCTGACATACTGCCCGGCAGCTTCTTTCTTTATTCTTGACCATATTCTCCCTGACGGCCTCCATGATTGTTTACGCGTAACAACCTGTACCCCGGTACCATTTTCCAGAATAAATTCAACAAGCCATAAGTTGTTATTTAAATCATCCCATTTGAACAGGGGCGGGGCAATATTTAGCGGGAAAGAGGCCTTATCATAAGGCCTGTATATTTGCAGTAATTCCGGTTTTTTCCTGTTCCTGTATATCGTAGAAACATTCTCTTCTTTTCTTATACTGGCTCCGGATACAGCGTCTAAACCGGGTGTAGAACCATGGACGAATTCTATTTCCTGGTAAGGTATATCTATTATTTCCGCGCCAGCGGACGTAAAACATTTCAACTGCTGTTCCCCTGTACCCTTATCATAAATAATAACCGTATTGTTGTCGTTTATGGATACATACCAGCAGAATACAACCGCCAATAAAATGCTTATTATTACAACTGCTCGCCTCATAGCATCACCCCTGTAGACGATTGTGCCAGCTCAATAATCCAGCATCCCTGGATACCAGGGTTTTAACCGGCTAACACAAACACTTCCCCCCGTATTTCAAAAGAAGTTCACTGTATTTCCCGGGAACTGATTGAATTTCCTGCGCTTCCTCAACTTGAGTTATTAAAACACTCTTTTTCATGTGCTTCCATTTTTTGCAGGCTATTTATAGGAATGCAGCCCTGAAAGAATGAAAGGTACTCCCAGGTAAGTAAATATAAGCACAAAATAGCAGCAGACTGCAAATACGGCAAGTCCCGGAGTTTCTTTTTTTCTCTTCATGAACTTGAGAACCACATACAACGAATACACTAAAAACGTTATCAGTGAAAACGTTTCCTTGGGATCCCAGCCCCAGAACCTGCCCCAGGCAACCTGGGCCCATATGCTTCCCAGCACCAGCGCTCCAATACTAAACTGCGCGTAACCTGCCACTATGAATTTGAACGAGGTCCGCTCAAGCGCCTGTACCTTCAGGTTACTCCCCTCCCCGGCCCTTCTAAAGAGGTAAATGATTGAATTGATGAACCCAATCGTCAGGAACGTGTAGCCTGAAATGGTTATACCCACATGGACCGGGAGCAGCCAGGATTGGAATGCTTCCATGGGGAGTGTATCACCGCCTATATAATAAAGAACCGCGCTGATACAAAGGAATACTATTGAAACGATAACCGTGAGCTGTCCCAGTTGTTTATTGCGGGAAAGTGAGTGGAATAACATAAGGATGAAGCCTAACAGTACAAGCGTGTCTGCAACCGTAAGCATCGGAAAGAACCTGAGCCTGTACGCCCTGGCAATCAGTGAAAACAGGTGCAACGCCAGGAGCAACCAGAGCATGGCCTTCAGGTTAACTTTCAGGTTTAGCCTGGCTACCAATATATTTCCGGCAAGATAAAAAACATATCCAATCAGGATAATAATTGTATAATTCGCATCCAATTATTCGCTCCCTGCCTTTTTGCTGTCTTAGCCGTCTTCCCGCAAGGCATCGGCCTCTATTTCAACGGTAAGGTCTTCCCGGCATATTTTCGCCTCCACACAGCTTGAAGCAGCCATGTTTTCTCTGGTGATGCCGTTATTGAGAAAATATTCATCCCTTATCTTGTTGAACCTGTCATAATACTTTGCTATATCGCTCAGGTAGATGCGCCACCTTATAACATCCCTTACTTCAAAACCCCTGCTTGAAAGCAGGTCCTTGATATTCTTTAAAGTATGCCTCGCCTGGGCTTCAAAATCACCGGGGTACATAGTTTCACATTTGGGCCCGACGCTTGAGGTTCCGGATATAATAAGTATCCTCATATTGCCTGTCTTCAACTCCATACCTCTCGGGAATCCTGCTTCCGGAGCAGGCAGGGTGTCAATGTTAAAAGGTGTTTTCTTTATCATTTTTTATCTCCTTTTTTATGTGCCTTCCACCTGAAGCCGGTAAAAACACGTGGGTAACCGGCCTTTTCCCGGGCTGAGACTCATTCGGCAAGTTGAATATACCGGGTATAGTCGAATACGCTCGGGATATACGATTAACATATATAATATTTAAAAGCAGCCGCAACCTTCAGGTTGCGATAAATATTAATATTCCTATTCAATCAACTAAAAGCATAAAGCAACCATTCTTATACTTTTTAATCTATCATAACTAATACGTTTGGTCAAGATAATTCTTAGGATTGGAGCATGTTTTTCAAAATAAGGGACTCCACCCTTCAATGAAAGTTCATGCCTTTTTTACGGTTATTTATTTTGTTTAGTCCTATCTAATATATTTGCCTGTCCCGGATTTACAATATTCATCAGCAATTTTATGTTATTCCTGGCTTCTTTGGAACCGGGGTTTAGTTTCAAGGCTGTCTGGAATTCCCGGAAAGCTCCTTTATATTTTCCCAGTATGGAGTAGTAAACGCCAAGTATATTATGTGCAGCGACGTAATCCGGCTTGACCCTCAGAGATTTCAATATGCACCGGATTGCATTTTCATTGTTGGATATTCCGTACCAGGCGCATGAAATGTTATAATAAGTTATTGCGGTATCCGGGTCAATCAGAAATTCCGGCTCATTAATATTGTTGTCTTTGAAATACTCCAGGAGTCTGCTGCATTCTTTTTCAGAGTCATTTTTTATCTTCAGTTCATACCTGAAGTACCCGTTACCCGGGTCATGCCTTAGTATGTTATAATATTCCTCCTTTATCTTTGCACACACATCATTCATCAGGGCTTTTGCTTTCTTTTCTATCTCGGGCAGGTCCGGGCCATCATGGAAAAGAAGCAATTTATTCATAATTACCTTTTCCTCTTCAGATATCTTCCATTCATTCTTCTCCGTGTCCACAGCCGCCATGGTGTTTACTCCCAGCAGAATACCGTTTATATACTCTATTTTTTCAAGGGCTCCGGCATGCTCCGGCACCAATCTTAAAATCTGTTTCAGGTATATCTCTGCTGACCTGTAATACCCCTTGTGAATCATCGTCCGGGTTATATTCATAAGGCTGTCAATATCATACGGATTGTACAATAATAAAAAACATAAAAAGCATTCTGCCCAGTCATTCAGATTCGCATCCAGGTAATACTTGCTAAAGCTATTAAAGAAAATCATCCTGCAAAACACTTTCTTCCTGGTCAGCGCAGGCGAACCCATTTTATAACCTTTCCATAATAATTTATGGGAACGCATTTCCCCTTCAATCATATACTCGTTTTCTGTCATAATCCTTGCGATTCTTAACAGGTAGAATACCGCCATTTTGTCTTCAGCCAGCATGTGATATATTTCTACAAGCCGGGAGGTGGCGTACACTTTGTTTTCAATTATTCCTGTCTGGGAAAGACAAAGCAGATGTTTCTTTGCATTAAAATAATCCCCGGCTTCGTAATAGCTGTTTGCAAGCTGGAGCCTTACCTTCTTAACCGGCAGTGATTCCCAATACGATACATCGGTCATATATCTTTTATTTTCAATGATGGTTGCCGGAGAATATAAAATAACCACTGCCACCGCAATAACCGTGAACACCGCTTTATGATATTTAGTTTTTCTTGATACCAGGAAAAACAAGGACGAAAAAAGGAACGAATAAAAAATCAGGGAAATGTGCATTAACTCTTTAAACGGATAGCAGTTCTGGCTGTTCTTGCAGGGCCACAAAAACATTCCCGAAAAGGAAGCAATATTCCTGAACGCAGCAATTAAGTCAGTCAGGTACTTACCTAATATATATTTATCCACCGGGAAATAGGTGATGGGATACAGCTTTACGGCTGAAGTATACCTGTGAAAAAACAGAGTTATATAAACAAGAGAAACCAGCAGAAAAAGAAACCGCAGTGAATAATGCCTTGTTCCCCTGGATACAATTGAAACAAGAAATATCAGAAGTACAACCGGGAGCAGGAAGAGAACCGCATCGGAGTTGAAAAGGCCGCAGATGAATAAAATTAAACTAAAGG
>JAUXBS010000121.1 GCA_030619245.1 Clostridia bacterium
CAGTTCGCAATAGAAGATTCCGGTATTAACCTGGAGGAGGAGGACCTTAACCGCATAGGAGTAATAATAGGAGTGGGACATGCCGGTAACGATCCCATCCAGGTTGCCCACAAGGATTTGCTTGAGAAAGGCCCCCGAAGAATCAGCCCTTACTTCCTGATACAGATGTTATCAAACATGCCTGCGGCAAATGTTTCTATAAAGTATGGATTAAAAGGCCCTTCAACGGCAATCACAACGGCATGTACTACAGGCACTCATTCTATAGGCGATGCCTGCAGGATACTGGAAAGGGGAGATGCGGATGTTATGGTTGCGGGTGGGGCCGAGGCGCCCATTTCATCCCTGCCTTTTGCCGGTTTTTGTTCTTTAAGGGCGTTATCCTCGAGAAATGATGAACCGGAAAAAGCGAGCAGGCCTTTTGACAGGGACCGTGACGGTTTCGTGATGGGTGAAGGTTCGGGAGTGGTCGTGCTTGAAACACTGGAACATGCCCGGGCGCGAGGGGCCAGGATATACGCTGAAGTGGCCGGTTATGGCATGAGTTCTGATGCTTTTCATCTTACAGCGCCTGCAGCAGGTGGGGAGGGTTTCGTAAGGTGCATGCTTGCGGCGTTAAACGATGCGGGGATGAAGGCTGAGGAAGTGGACTGCATCAATGCTCATGGCACTTCCACTAAATTAAATGACTTGAATGAAACCCTGGCAATTAAAAAAGTTTTTGGTGAACGCGCCTATAAAATACCGGTAAGTTCAATCAAGTCAATGATAGGGCATTTGCTCGGGGCTTCCGGGGCAGTTGAGATTATTGCTTCGGCGCTGACTATCCAGAATGGGGAAATCCCTCCTACAATAAATCATGAGAACCCTGATCCGGAGTGTGACCTTGATTATGTGCCTAATAGCTCGAGGAAAAAGGAAGTGAACGTTGTGTTATCAAATTCTTTTGGCTTTGGCGGGTTCAATGCTACGATTATTCTAAAATCCTATAAATCCTGACCTTAAACTGATTTAAATTCTCTGTACCAGCGAACGGTACGCTTTATTGATTCTTCAAAGGGGATCCCCGGTTCATAACCAAGTTCTTCATTTGCTTTCTTAATGCTGAAATGAATATCATCTCTCATGTGGGCTATAAGGTATTTTGTCGCAGGTGGCCTGCTTTTGATATGCAGTATTTTATAAATAATTTCAAGGGCAACTGCCAGTAACCAGGCGATACCGCTGTTTATTGAAAGGGTTGGTTCTTTTATTTTAAGTTCTGTTGTCAACGCTTTAAAATATTCCTTCCAGGTAATTTTTATTCCATCGGTGATTATATATGCCTGTCCCACTGCCTTTTCATTTTCACCTGCGAGTATTATCCCATTAACGAGGTTCTCAACATAAGTGTACGGGAAGAGGGCTTTACCCTGATTGATAAGCGGGAGTTTATGCGCTTCCAGGGCCTTAACTAATTTTAAGAAGGATGTCCTATCCCTGGGGCCGAATACATCCCCGGGCCTTATTATAGTTACGGGGAAGTTGTATTTGTTGTAAAATTCCATTACAATATCTTCAGCTTCCCTTTTTGAAATGCAGTATGATGATATGGTTGCTTTTGCGGGATAAGTTTCATCAGCGTCCCGGACTCCATGGCAGTCGTGAACGGCAACAGAGCTTATGTAAATGAATCTTTTAATACCGGACTCATACGATACTCCAAGTATATTTCTGGTACCTTCCACGTTTGCCTTGCGAAAGAGCTTAAGGGCCCCCCAGTCGCTTGTAAGCGCCGCTACGTGATAGACTATATCAATATCCCTGGCCGCGTTTTCAAGTATTTTCCTGTTATCCAGGCTCCCGTAAATAAGTTCAACATCAAATCCTTTTAGAAAGGACAGGTCACTGGTTTTCCTGACCAGGCCCCTTACCTGTACTCCTTTATTAATTAATGCTTCACAAAGGTTACTTCCAACGAAACCATTTGCTCCCGTAACCAGCGCTTTCATGAGAACTCCTATTGAGTACAATTACTTTTTTGTTCAGTCTCTCAGAAAAAAGGAACCGGCCCCTTATGTTAACCTGGTCCAAATTACTAAATCAGTGAATACGCCAATAAACAGGTGAATGATAAAGGGGTAAAACATAGACCTGGTCCTTATTGCAAGATAACCAAAGGCTATCCCCGCCAGTATTGAACCGAAGATTTCTACTCCGGGTTTGCCGATATGCATGAGGCAGGAAGGAATTGTCTGAATAAGGATGGCAGCAAGGTCTCCCAGTTTTTCCCTGAGTCCGAATAATACATATCCTCTGAAGAAAAATTCCCAGCCAATGTAGTACAGCATATAAAAAAGTTCTATAAGGAGAAGGAGTTTCAACTTTCCTATAACACTTCTTGCTTCAGGATAGGTTGACTGCATATTCGGCATGAATGTTCCCGCGAGGAGAAAAGGAACAAGGATAACAACGGCAATTGCGGTAAATTTCAATCCGAACTTTAAATCTCCAAATCCCAGGCCATAATTTTTCAGGTTATCTTTAAAGACATATTTAATAAAAACCAGGGGTATTATGAATAACAGGATAAAAGCCATAAAATACTCGTACATGTGGCTGTGCATGTCAAAAAGAGGGGCGCTGCTAAATGCATTAAAACACTTTTCAAAGAATGGATGCTTTCCGTAGTAGAGGTAAATGGTTAAGATTACAGGAATGCTCAGGAGAACCAGTGATGTTTTCTTGTCTGATTTCTCGATTATTTCTTTTATAGTCATGATGTTTGGTTAGCAGGCATTTTATGGCTGGATGGGCATTTCATAAATACGGTATTTTTTATAAATCTTACCTCCGATTGCCATGTCAAAATCATTAATTAACGCGTTGTCTTCCAGGTTCCAGCCAAGTTCGCACCAGGAATAGTTATTTTTCTTTGCTGAGATTTCTGTTTCATAAAATAAGGCGGCTATGATGCCCGTGTTTCGGAAGTCTTTGCGGGTTCCTCCTGCGATGGTGCGGGTGCCTTTGATTTTATTCTTATTGTACAGGAACTTCAATAACCCTACCGGTCCCATTTTACCGTTCAGTTTTTCAAGTACTTCATTAAGATTAGGTATTGTAATGGCTATTCCTACGGGCTCTCCATCCACTTCGGCAATTTTTACAAGTTCAGGGTCCACAAACGCCCGCATGGTCTTCCCCATGTAGAGCATTTCATCGTCCGTCATGGGGACGAAACCCCAGTTTTTTTCCCAGGCTGAATTATAAATGTTCATTAATATTTCAATTTCCTTATCGTAGTTCTTCATATTAAGGGAACGGATATGTATCTTCATATTTTTCTTCATTCGTTCAATCATTTTAATGAATCTTTCAGGGATTCCCCAGGTATCCTTTTTAAGGAACGCTATTAAATCCTTTGATTTCCTGAAACCGTATGTTTCTGCAAGTTTCAGGTAGTATTCATGGGTATAGGGCATCATTACGGCGGGTTTTAGATTAAAACCTTCAAGCAGGAAAGCGCATTCCTCGTTTAAACTGGGGCTTGCCGGGCCGCGGAGGCAGGTCATCCCCTTTGAACTACACCAATTCTTTGCTTCATCAAAGAGCGCGTTGGCGGCTTCCTGGTCATCAAGGCATTCAAAAAAACCAAAGAAACCCATTTTTTCTTCGTGGAATTTGTTATGGTTATCATCAACTACTGCAATAATCCTGCCGATTGTTTCACCTTTCCTTCTTGCCAGAAACACTTCTTTCCGGGCATGCTGCCAGAAGGGGTACTTCTCCTCATCAAGGATTTCCTTTACCTGCATCAGCAGGGGAGGTGTCCAGTAAGGGTTGCCTTCATAGATTTTCCAGGGAAGAGAGTAGAAATCCTTCCAGTCTCTTTTCGTTTCAACCCTGCTAATTGTTATTGAATTGTTTGCCATTGTTTTAATTGAAAGAAAACATTTTTCTAATCCAAAAAATACTGAATGCTATTATTACAACAACTAATTTAACTTAACTTATTAATTTATATTATACCATATATTTTTTCAGATTGTAAAGAAAAAATTAAATAATATATGAAATTTTGACATTTAAGGATAATAATAATCAAAGAACAGGAAATAATCCAAATTTCTTTAGGCTTGAGATTTGACTCAATAAAAAGCAAACAATGCTTGACAAAAGTTGTGGCCTGTGGTAATATTAAGTATCTGACTGACCAGTCAGTCAGATACTGGAGGTTAAGATGAAAAAAACAAAAGAGCGAAAAAAAGAAATATTAGAAGCGGCAAGAAAGGTATTCTTTGACAATGGATATGAAAAGACTTCAGTGGACATGATTGCTGATTTAGCCGGTGTTGCAAAAGGAACGGTATACCTTTATTTTAAAAGTAAACAGCAGGTGTTCATGGCTGTTACCCTGGATATAATGGAAAGGTTTGAGAAGGTGATTGAAAAGGGGAAGAACAATAAGGAAAATAATTATCATATTAAATTAAAGACAATGATTAACTCAACGCTGGGATTTGTGGAAGCAAATGAAAAGTTTTTTAATATCTGGCAAAAAGAGTATAGGAATATCGGGAAGACTTTTACAAAAGCGCAGCATAAGAAGTTAGAAGAAAGACACAGGATGATGATGGGGGTATTCTCGGAAGTGGTTCAGGAGGGGATAAATAAAGGTTTAATAAGGAAGGTAAATCCTGCGGTGGCAGGGGTAATTCTTCTTACAATGATTACTACTTTCAGCAGTCTGGACATTTTTACTACCGATAAGAAAGTACTTAATAAAAAATCAACTGAAATTATGGATATATTTCTGAAAGGAGTGGGTAAATGATAAATGTCG
>JAUXBS010000198.1 GCA_030619245.1 Clostridia bacterium
AAAGCGTCAAATGTGGAGCCCCACGGGTTTATACCCGTGTTTTCTGGAAATCGGGATAAATATCCCCTTTTCTTTTAGCCTTAATTAATTCTAAATATAAGATTACCCCAGCAAAGTATAATTGTCAAGCACTTTTTAATTATAATTGAAATTTTACCATAAAAACAATAATATTTTATTTAATTGTAAAGTTTGCGATGTATATATTTAGGACTTTAAGAAAAGGATAAGGTAAAATGGAAGAACTATCGATTATTACTTAATAACTCCTGTTAAAATACCGCCTTATGGATTTTATTATTCTTTTTGCCGCTTTTCCGTCGCCATAGGGGTTTACTGCCTTCTTCATCTTCATGTATGCGGTCCTGCTGCTTAATAGTTTTGACGCTTCTCTTACAATCCTGGCCCTGTCCGTACCTATTACTTTTACAGTCCCTGCCCTGACTGCCTCAGGGCGTTCCGTTACCTTTCTTAAAACAAGCACGGGCTTCCCAAGCGACGGCGCTTCTTCCTGCAGTCCTCCTGAATCGGTGAGTACTAAATATGATTTATTCATCAGGTTAACGAAATCAGTATAATCCAGGGGGCCTGTAAGATGAATTCCCCTTATTTTTCCAATTATTTTTTTAGCGGTGTTTTTTACATCAGGGTTAGGATGGACCGGGTAAACAATCTCAACATCATCGTGTTTCTGTATAATTTCCTTTAAAGCAAAACATATATCCTTTAATGGCTTACCCCAGTTCTCCCGCCTGTGCGCGGTAACCAGTATTATTTTCTTTTTGAAGTTCAGTTTCCCTATCTCTTTATTAATGAACCCCTGTTTCTTCCTTAAAGTCATTTTTAAGGCATCTATTACGGTATTGCCCGTCAGGTAGATATTCCTGCTTTTTACATTTTCCTTTAAGAGATTCCTCCTTGCGGAAACCGTGTGAACGAAGTAAAGGTCGCCCAGCACATCGGTTAATTTTCTGTTTATTTCCTCCGGGTACGGGTTAAACTTATCATAACTCCTGAGCCCTGCTTCCACATGCCCCACCGGCACCTTCTCGTAGAACGCCGCCAGCGCCGCGGCAAAGGTTGTTGTTGTATCACCGTGAACCAGTACCATGTCAGGTTTTTCCTTCCTCAGTATCTCCTGTATCTTTATCAACACTTCCGTGGTGATGTACTCCAGGTTCTGAGTTCTTTTCATTATATTCAGGTCGTAGTCCGCCTTAACCTTGAACAGGTCCATTACCTGGTCAAGCATCCCCCTGTGCTGGGCAGTTAATATAACCTTTGTTTTAAACGCTTTCCTGTTTTTCTTTAACTCTGACACTACGGGTATCATTTTTATGGCTTCCGGCCTTGTCCCGAATATGCATACTATTTTTTTCATGTTATTATCCTTTGGATATTGTAAGTATAATCGCGATAACACCAAGCACTGCGGAAATACAGTACATGGTAATAACCACCCTTCTCGGGCTCCAGCCCAGATTAAGGAGTATATGGTGGAAGTGCCCCTTGTCCGCTTTCATTATCGGTTGTTTATTAAACAACCTCCTTATTATTGCAAAACCCGCATCCAGGATGGGTACCCCAAACACTATTATCGGAATCACCAGCGCGATTGCGGCAGTTGTCTTCAGGATGCCTATGATGGTTAAAGTCCCGAGCATGAACCCGAGGAACATACTTCCTGTATCACCCATGAATATCCTGGCAGGATTAAAATTATACCTCAGGAAACCAAGGACACTGCCCACGAGGCAGGCAGAAAGCAACGCAACCAGTTTCAACCCCTTTGTAATAGCCACGCTGCCCTGCATGTCTATCTGGAATATGGTTACTATAAAAAAGGTTATCGCGGTTATACCCACGATGCCCGCTGCAAGGCCATCCATCCCGTCTATCAGGTTAACTGAATTTACAAAACCTATTATCCATATCGCTGTTATTATCGTGCTCACAATTATAGGAAATCTAATGTAATTTCCCGAAAACGGATTGGTAACGCCTATTATCTTTATACCGTACTGCAGTACAACCATGGCTACTATTATCTGTGTAAGCAGCTTGGTTAAAGCATCAACCCCTTTTTTGTCATCTATCATCCCCAGGAATATAATTATTGTGCCCCCTATAATTATTCCTCCAAGATAAGTCATTATGGTCGGCGTGGGCACGTCCTTCACAAGTTTTTCCAGGGGGAAACTTAAGAGCGTGCGAAAATACTTGATATTTAACAGGTAAAGCAGTCCGAGTGAACCTATGAAGCCAAAGTATATACCCAGCCCGCCCCAGCGCGGCGTGTACCTGGAATGCACCTTCCTGGGATCCGGCCTGTCCATTACCTTAAACCGTTCTGCAACGTTAATTACCAGTGGTGTCACCAGTAACGATATGGTAAGCGCAAAGAAAAATCCTAAAATATAGCTTGATATCATTTTTTTATTATGCCCTTGTAAATAGGAAATTTCCCTGTCAGGGCATATACCTTCTTTCCTGTTTCTTTGAGTTTTTTATCATTGTAGCGGTTATCCAGGGCTTCCGCTATATATTCCGCGATCATCGCCATTTCTTTTTCCTTCATACCCCTGGTAGTCACGGCAGGGGTGCCTATGCGTATACCGCTGGTAACAAATGGATTCTCCGTGTCATGCGGTATGCTGTTCTTGTTTACGGTAATGCCTGCCTTGTCAAGCGCTTCCTCCGCAACGTCGCCGGTTATCCTCTTTTTGCGGAGGTCAACAAGCATGAGGTGCGTATCGGTCCCTCCCGATACTATTTTAAACCCCCTCTTCGTTAACTCCGATGATATTGCCCTGGCGTTTTTTACAATCTGAACCTGGTATGACCTGAACTCCGGTTTCATGGCTTCCTTGAACGCCACCGCCTTGGCAGCAATAACGTGCATCATAGGGCCTCCCTGCATCCCCGGAAAAACGTTCCTGTCAATAATCCTCGCAAACCTCTTCTTACACAGTATCATACCGCCCCTGGGCCCCCTTAAAGTCTTGTGGGTTGTCGTGGTAACAAAGTCAGCGTAAGGGACCGGTGACGGGTGCAGCCCTGCAACTATCAATCCAGCTATGTGGGCAATATCAGCCATCAGGTATGCCCCAACCCTGTCACATATTTTCCTGAACTTCTCAAAGTCAATAATTCTTGAATAAGCCGAGGC
>JAUXBS010000202.1 GCA_030619245.1 Clostridia bacterium
CCTTCAATTGCATTTCTTTTCTTCTGAGCTTGATTTTCTTTCGCTTCAGTCCAAGTTTCTTCTTTCTGAAAGTTATTGCCTTCTTCCTGAGTATAACAAATTTTTTCTTTAACTTCAGCGTTTTCTCATCTATCTTGAATGGCTTTCTTAATTTAATCGTTTTCTTCTTAATGTTTATTTTCTTGTTCTTTTTAACGACCATAAACCCGCTCAGCCCCTTCTTTCTTACTTTTACCTCTCCGTTGAAAACCGCCACATCAGTATCATCACCACTCATTGCATCCACCAGGAATTCCGTTCCCCGCACGGCTGCAACAGCCACTGGAGTTTCAACATTGAAACTTAAACCTTCATTTCTTATCTTCTCAACGTTAACAAGGACTTTGCCAATCATCAGGTCCAGCGTCGTTTCATATTCATCGTTTTCATAATCGGAAACCGCGGACTTAACACCCATTTCAGAGTTGCTCTCCAGGCTGCTTAACGCGCCGCTCTCAAACTCGATTTCAACGGTAGAATCAGCCTTTGTCCTTATACTGTCACCCACGTTAAGAACCTGCCCCTGCAGGGCTGCGTTCCACTCTGTTTCATCAACTCCTCGGACTTCCACTCCTCCCGTAACAAGTGATATCACGGCAGCATCCCCTTCCCCTTCAATCAAATCCTCTCCTGCCGCTTCTTCCTGAGACAAAAGAGCCGTATACATTCCTGACCCGGAGACCAAGCTAACAATAATGAATAAAACAAACATTAATTTCCTTAACATAAACCCCTCCTTCTTTTTAATTGTTCTTCTGCACTTTCAGGTGTCTCCTGTACTGACTTGAAAACTCATGCGTGCCATCGCCATTTGATACGAAGAAATATAAATCCGTATCTTCAGGATTAACCGCAGCTACCAGCGAATTCAATCCCGGGTTGCAAATGGGGCCCGGAGGCAGCCCGAAGTTCCTGTAAGTATTATAAGGTGAATCCACCTTGAGATCCTCATACATCAGTTTATCCTTATGCTTTCCCAGTACGTATAGAACCGTGGCGCAGGATTCCAGATAATATCTTTTTTTCAACCTGTTATGGAATACCGCGGAGATCAGGCTCCTCTCGTTTTCCTTTGCAGCCTCCCTTTCTATTATTGAAGCAAGAATTATGATATCATTCTTTGTAAATCTGTACTTTTTCCCCTTCTCCAGCAGTTCTTCCGTAAATATAACATTGAACTGCTTTACCATCATTTCAATTATATCCTCCTCCGAGCTGTATAAAGGCACCAGGTAAGTTTCAGGAAACAGATATCCTTCCAGTTTCCTCTCCCTCACGATTTTCATAAATTCTTCCCTGTCTCCTAATTTTTTCTGTTCCACCAACCCGGCAATCTGCTCAGCAGTAAACCCCTCAGGAATGGTTACCCTCACCATCAGCACATCACCTGAAACAAGTTTTCCGACAACACTAAAAATGTTCAATCCCGCATTTAACCTGTAGGTCCCTCTTTTTATCTTTTTGTCTCCACCCGTAATTCTTAACAACCCGAGAAAGAGTTTCTCATTTGATATTACACCTCTTGATTTCAAAACGCCCGCAACCTCTCTTGCTGTCATTCCCGGATTTACATTAATAATAACGGAACTGCCGGGCCTTGAAGGCATCAGGAACGCCCCCAGGCAAACAATCATCAGGCAAACTACAGATATGATTATAACTTTTTTATTCATTACTATCCAGGTAACTCTGAAGCATCACGCTGGCAGCGACCTTATCAATAACCTGTTTCCTCCTTGCCCTGGACATGTCCGCTTCAATAAGCAGCCTTTCACTGATAACCGTGGTAAACCTTTCGTCCCACTGAATTATCGGGATTTTAATTCTTTTCTTCATTTTGTCAATGAAATCAATTACTTCTTTTGCCTTTTCACCCAGTGACCCATTTTTACTTACCGGCATCCCAATTACTATATCACTAGCCTCTTGCTGTTCAATAACTTCCACGAGCCTGTCCAGGTCTCTTTTTAAATCAGTCCTGGTTATCACAACCAGCGAACGCGCAATCATCCGTGTCGGGTCGCTTACCGCCAGGCCCATCCTCTTACTGCCGTAATCAATGCCCAGAATTCGCATAAAGCCTTTCCCTCTTCATTTCCAGTAGTTCAGAAACCGTCACAAACTTAAACCCTTTTTCTTTCAATTTTCTTAAAATGGAAGGCAGCGCCTCCAGCGTTGAATCTATACCGTCATGGAATATCACAATATCCTCATCCTTGATTTTCGTAACAACATCCTCGTATATTTTTCCGGCAGGGGGTGATACTATGTCATTGGGATTAAGCGTCCACAAGACAATCTTATACCCATACCTCCCGGCTATATCAACTATCATGCCATTATAATGGCCTCCGGGAGGGCGCAGCAGGCGGGAACGTTTCCCGGTAATTTTTTTAATCAAATCCTGCGTTTTCTTTATCTCTTCAATCGCCCTTTTTTCGGAAAGACTGGTTATCCTTGTATCGCTGTATGTATGATTCCCTATTTCATGCCCGGCAAGAAATTCCTGTTTTAAAAGTTCAGGGTATTTCTTTATCATTTTACCCACAACAAAGAAAGTTGCCCTGACCCCCTCCTTCTTAAGTATCTCCACTATTTTATCGCCATAACCCGGATGCGGCCCATCGTCAAAAGTAAAAGCCACCACCGGATGATTCTCATCTTCAATTCCCAGCTTACTGAACTTTATATCACTATTTACGGAAACCCTGTTAACGAAATAAAAAAACATAATAAAAGACAGTATTATAATAACCTTATACCGCTGCAGCGCTTCAAGCCTCACCCTTACAAACTGTATCATCCTCATCATCCACATCATTTCAGCATCACCTTTTTTAATAACGAGTAAACCGGGCCTTCCGGGGTCAAGTCACTCTTAATAATCCGGACATCTTTAACAAGGAACCTTCCGATTCTCAGCCCGGACATTCCTTCAACTGTTCTTGCCAGCAATTTAACGTTTTTCAAGGAACGCACTCTGCCTATAGTCATATGAGC
>JAUXBS010000149.1 GCA_030619245.1 Clostridia bacterium
ATGGTAGGTGCTATTGGACAATTTAATTCCGCGAGCGCTCACGTGAGCAGGCTCGCTCTCGTTTTCGTTTATCCTGGGCGAAGTCGAACGGGCAAGCGCCGGGGTCAAACCTTGCGAAAACAAGGCCGCTTCATTAAATATCCAATACCACCGGAAACAATTTAACAATGGGAATACATATATAATCTGTAAGTAATTTTATTAAGTCACATTCATACCATTATTGAGGGTTTGCAAATGCGGGGATGCACCCGAATTAATGTTAATATTTGTATTATCAATAAAAATATGATATATACTTAAAGATAATTATATGAAAATAACCTGTATTATACCCGCGCGTTTCGGTTCTAAAAGATTTCCCGGCAAGGTCCTGGTTGATATTGCCGGCAAACCGATGATACAGCGTGTATACGAGCAGGCATCCGGCTCGGCGCTTGTTAACAGGGTTATAGTAGCTGCTGATGATAAAAGGATAGTGGAGGCGGTGAAAAAGTTCAGAGGAGAATCGGTTTTAACGCCTGAGTGCGGGAGCGGCACGGACAGGGTGGCCCTGGCTGCCGCGGACATAGAAACCGATATTGTCGTGAACGTGCAGGGGGATGAGCCGTTAATGCCTCCTGAATCAATAGACCGGACCATAAAACTGCTGGTGGATGATGGGAGCGTGGAAATGGCAACCGCTGCAGTGCCGATAGACAAGCCCGGCAGGTTAAAAGACAACAATATAGTGAAGGTCGTTCTTGACAGGGATTCCTTTGCGATATATTTTTCAAGGTCAATCATCCCTGCCGTCAGGGATGGCAGGGATAATGGTTTTGGTTTCCTGAAGCATGTGGGGATTTATGTTTACAGGAAGGAGTTCCTTAAAGAGTTCGTTAAAATGCAGCCGGGCCCGCTTGAAAATGCAGAACGCCTTGAACAATTAAGGGTTCTTGAGAACGGGCGCAGGATAAAAGTCGCGGTTACTGAAAGGGACTCGATAAGCGTTGATACGGAAGAAGATTTAAAAAGGATAGAAGAAGAACTGGAAAAGAGGGAAATTTTACCATAATGATAGTAATTGATAGGTAGTGGGGTCAGGTCGCGACATTTAACAAAAAGTAGCACAGAGCATTATTGTATTCTAAACTTGATTATTGGCAGATAATTAGTTGATAAATTAATTCTAGCTTTTGTAAAATGTAGAGACCTGACCCCCTAATAATCAAAGAAACAGAAAATAATCTAGTCTCTTATGGTAAAATTCCAGGAAAAGAGGGGAAAAGTTGAATAAGGAAATCAAGTTAAAGAACATTAAAATCGGTAACAGGGAGAAACTGGTTTTAATAGCCGGGCCCTGTGTAATAGAATCCGAAGAAGCAACGGTAAAACTGGCGGAACAGATAAAGAAGATTGCCCTGGCTGCCGGCATTCCATTTATTTTCAAGGCATCTTTTGACAAGGCAAACAGGACTTCCGTTAAATCATACAGGGGGCCGGGGTTTAAGAAGGGTTTGAAAATATTAAAGAAGGTAAGGGAGGGGCTTAACATTCCAGTGCTTACGGATATTCATAATTCTTCCGAGGCAAAACCTGTTTCAGAAGTTGCTGATATACTGCAGGTTCCTGCCTTCCTCTGCAGGCAGACAGACCTTATCGTTGCTGCCGCAAAAACCGGGAAACCTGTTAATGTTAAGAAGGGGCAGTTCCTGGCTCCGGGGGATGTTAAATATATAATTCAGAAGATAAAGCATGCGGGAGGCAGTAAGGCGCTGTTGACTGAGAGGGGGACCTTCTTTGGGTACAATAATCTCGTGGTTGATATGCGTTCTTTTTATATAATGTCATCGTTTGGCTGCCCTGTGATATATGATGTTACTCATAGTATTCAGGAGCCGGGCGGCGCGGGAGCAACAGGGGGCAGTCCGGAGTATATACCCTGCCTTGCAAGCGCTGCGGTGGCAGCAGGCATTGCGGGGCTTTTTATTGAAGTGCACCCTGAACCCGGCAGGGCGCTTTCAGACGGGGCAAGCATGTTGAAGCTTAAAGATTTGAAGGGATTGCTCCAGCGTGTAATAAAAATTGACAGGGTGGTGAAGAAGGAGGGGTAGGTGTATGAAATGTCCAAAATGTAAGCAAATGAATAAAGAGGAAGCTAAAACCTGTAATAATTGCGGGTTTGAGTTGCGGATGCCAATGCTCACCTGGAAGTGGCATGCAAAGACACTTGCAATAATATACGTTGTCCTTGGAATATTCTATGCGCTGATAAGGTTGTTGATAAAGGAATAAACGGATTTATAATGAAAACACTAAATGATGCAAAAAAAGTTCTAAAGAACGAAGCGGATGCAATCAGGGCTGCCGCGTCAAAACTGGGGCAGGGTTTTGTGAAGGCGGTTAACCTGATGGATAACTGCAAGGGCAAGGTGGTTGTGACGGGAGTGGGAAAATCAGGGATAGTAGGCAGAAAGATCTCCGCCACATTATCCAGCGGGGGGATACCTTCGTATTTCATGCATGCGGGTGAAGCGCTGCTTGGGGATATTGGAATGCTGGATAAGAAAGATGTAGTGCTTGCGCTGTCGTACAGCGGGGAAACGGAGGAAATACTGGATTTGCTGCCGTGGTTTAAGCGCAGGGGTTTGAAGGTAATAAGCATGACGGGGCAGCCGGGTTCGAAACTTGCCCGTAAAAGCGATGCGTTTATATTTGCCGGGGTTGAAAGGGAAGTTGACCCGCTGGGGATGGTGCCTACCGCGAGCAGTACGCTGATGCTTGCCCTGGGTGATGCGCTGGCTGTATGCCTTATGAAGAAAAGGGATTTCGGCAGAAAGGATTTCGCAATGGTGCATCCCAAGGGGATAATAGGCAAGAGGCTCTTGATGAAGGTTGAAGATATAATGCGCAAGGGTAAAAACAATCCCATTGTTAGAGATAATAAAACAGTTCATGATGCCCTGCTGGTGATGACCGGCACGAGGGTCGGCGCAACCAGCGTCATCAATAGTAAGGGCAAACTCGCGGGGTTCTTTACTGACGGTGATTTAAGGAGGAAATTGCAGAAGGACGGAAAATTACTGAATAGAAAGATAAAAAATGTAATGACAAAAAACCCGAAAACGATAACCGGCAGCATGATGGCTGTTGAAGCCTTGAGATTAATGAAAAGCAGGAATTTTGATAATGTTCCTGTCGTTGATGGTTCCGGCCGCCCGGTGGGTATAGTTGATGAAAGGGACCTGATGTCTGAGGGGTTTTATGAATAGGAAAACGCTTGAAAAGGCAAGAAAAATAAAATTAATCGCAATGGACGTGGATGGCGTCCTGACTCCCGGTGACATAGTTATTATGGAATCAGGTGAGGAAGTCAAATCCTGGAACGCGAAAGACAGGCTGGGAATTTTTGCGGCGCGTAAAGGGGGGGGGATGAAGTTTGCCTGGGTATCAGGGAGGAAGTCCGGGCAGGTTGAGGAACGCGCGAAGGAATTAAAGATAGAATATGTTCACCTTGGTTCATTAAAGAAATTACCCGCATTTGATGATATGCTAAAAAAGTTCAAATTGAAAAAAAATGAGATTGCATATATAGGAGATGACCTGGTGGACCTGCCGTTATTAATGAGGGCCGGTCTTTCAGCGTGCCCGGGAGATGCTGTGAAAGAAGTCAGGGGCCTGGTTGATTACATTACAATCGCTGACGGCGGGCGTGGAGTCCTCAGGGAGGTTATTGAGGTTGTCCTGAAGGCGCAGGGAAAATGGAAGAAGGTAGTGGAAAAATACATGCTGGGTTAGTGCAGAAAATTACGGGTTTGTTATGGGACATTCATCAAATCATTCTAAAGGTATATATTTTGAAATTATGGCAGAAAACAATTCGTGCGTTGATCCGGATTTTTATAGTGTTTAATTATTTTACCGTAAAACTAATCCCGTTTAAGGCGGCGGTGTTTATTGGGGGTTGTCTGGGTAGGATTGTATGGCTTGTATTTGGCAGGGAAAGGGCCGGGTGTGTTGAGAACCTGAGGAAATCGTTTCCGGAAAAATCCGAAAATGAAATTGCAGGGATTTCAAGAGAAGTGTTTATGAACCAGGGAAAGAACTATATGGAGTTATTGTGCTTTCCCAGGTTAAAGAAAAACAGGCTCAACAAGTATGTGAAAATTCAGAATGAGGAGATTCTCAGGAAAGCCCTGGACGGGAATAACGGTGTCATAATACTTACAGCTCACTTTGGAAACTGGGAATTGCTTGGAGCCGCGCTGGGAACCAACGGGTACCCGCTCTGGGTAATAGCAAGGAGAA
>JAUXBS010000278.1 GCA_030619245.1 Clostridia bacterium
GGCATGATGCCTATGATGCCGGGTTCATAGTAAAAAACAGCAAACTGGTTGTTGATACGAGGAATCTGATAAAGAAAAGGAATCTGAAAAATGTATTCAGATTATAGAACGCTGAATGAGTAAAAAACAATCCGGGATGAAAACAATTTTCATGATGAGTTCTGTTCATGCCTGGAACGATACCAGGATATTTTATAAAGAAGCATTTTCTTTATCAAAGGAATATAAAGTTGAATTACACGCTGTTAGCGATTTTAAGTACAGGGAAGTATCCGGAGTTCATGTTTATGGTTTAAAAAGGTATAGGAAAAGATACCTCAGGTTTTTAAACTGGCTCAGGCTTTTTTTCCGTATTTTGAAGTCAGGGCCTTCTATCCTGCATTTTCATGATCCGGAACTGATTCCGCTGGCTTTTATAATGAAAAAAGTATTTGGGAAAAAGGTGGTTTATGATGTCCACGAAGATTTCCCTGCTTCCCTCTTATACAAGAAGTGGCTCCCTAAAAGTATCAGAAAATGCATGTCGGAAGCGCTGGGCAGGGTTGAAAAAAGGCTGTCGGGGTATTTTGACGGTGTCATACTGGCGGAATCAAGTTATATGGATGGATTCAAAGATTTATCCGGGAACATTATAACAGCGCTGAATTATCCGTTGAAAGGCATGGCAGGTGAGGGATTAGACAGAACAGCCGGCAAAATTAGTTTAGTTTATTCCGGCAGTATCAGTGAGGCGCGCGGCATTGTTAATATAATAGAAGCGATGAAAATACTTATTGGAAACCCTGTTAAGGTTCACCTGTATTTAATAGGCCCGGTTGATTCCAGGGAATTCAATAGTAAAATACTGAATTTAATCAATGAATACAGATTAAATGAAAGAGTAAGTTTAACCGGCAGGCTGCCGCTGGAAGAGGTGTATAATCACTATAGGAAAGCCAATATAGGGCTGGTAGTACTGACCCCTCAGGAAAATTATTTAAAATCGCTGGCTACCAAGATATATGAATACATGTCCTGCGGCCTTCCTGTGGTGGCCTCTGATTTTCCCTTGTGGAAAGAGCTGGTTGAGGGTAATAATTGCGGTATAACCGTAAACCCGATGAATCCCGAAGAGATAGCGGGGGCAGTGGAGCGCTTATTATCAAAACCGGAATTGATGGAGGAGATGGGCGGAAACGGAATAAAAGCTGTCCGTGAGAAGTATAACTGGGGATTGGAAGAAAATAAATTACTGGGATTATATGATAGAGTAATATAACAATGAAAAGTATAGAAAAATTTCTAAAAGATAGAAGGCTATGGTTAATTTTAGTATTGATATTAGCCGGTTCTTTGCGTTTATACGGGTTAACATACGAATCTTTATGGAATGATGAATTAAGCGGTATAGTAAGAGCATCTTTTTCAAGCCTGAAGGAAGTAATAAAGTATTCAAGCAAAGATACTCACCCTTCTTTATATATCATCACTCTTCACCTGTGGATGAAAACATTTGGGAATTCTGTTGCTTCAGTACGATCTCTTTCAATGTTATTCGGGATTGTTAACATATTTCTTATTTTTATATTGGGTAGAATGATATACTCTTATAAGGAAGGGCTTTTATCAGCATTGGTTTTTGGAATATCATTCTGGCATATATGGTATTCTTTGGAAGCAAGAAATTATACAATACTTTTTACGTTTGTCATATTATCATATATATTTTTCTGGAAAATATTTAGTTCAAAGCATTCGTTGATTAATTATTTAGGCTATATCATTTCACTGCTCATAATGATGTTTACTCATTATGTAGGAATATTTATATTTCTAACACAAATAATAACTGCTTTTTGTTTATTAAGAAAAAACACTTCCCTCAAAAAAATAGTTATTTCACAATTAATTGCATTATTGCTTTTTTCAGTTCAATTTAAAAC
>JAUXBS010000053.1 GCA_030619245.1 Clostridia bacterium
AAGGCGTAAGGAGGGCGCAATGCGGTAGCATTGTAACCGACGAAACAACGAAGAAGTTGCCCGGAATGTAGCCTCCCGAAGGGCAAAGGTCTTTTGGCCTGTGCCTTTGCAACGCTCGGCTTGCATACTCCCGGTATGCTCACCTCTCGTTGCTTTGGCGCGGCTCAAAATCCCATAGCAAAAACATCGGGAATTTATGAGACAGAGCACTATAAAAAAGACAAGGAGGAGGTAAAATGGTAAAGACTTATTCGGGTAAGATGATTGCAAAAGGAAGGAAGTTCGGTATTGTGGTTTCCAGGTTTAACGAGTTCATAACATCAAAATTGCTGGATGGGGCTCTTGATACCCTGCGCAGGCACGATGCAGAGGAAGATAAAATTGATGTTGTGTGGGTACCCGGCGGTTTTGAAATACCGTATGCGGCAAGGAAACTGGTATTAAGCAAGAAATACGATTCAGTGATATGCCTGGGGGCTGTAATCAAAGGGGATACGCCGCATTTTGATTACATCAGCAACGAGGTTGCCAAGGGTATTTCACAGATTTCTCTTTCAACGGGAGTGCCCGTTATTTTTGGGATCATAACGGCTGATAACCTTGAGCAGGCAATTGAGCGAGCGGGGGCCAAGTCCGGCAATAAAGGCGCTTCTGCGGCGCTTTCTGCCATAGAAATGGTTGATTTATTCAAAAAAATAAAATAATATAATACATACATACATGGTAAAACTATACAGGGGAGTAAGTATCCCTGGTTTAAAGGAGATATCGCATGGGTTTGCGCAGGAAAGCGCGGGAAGGCGCTTTGCATATACTTTATACAATGGACGTATGCAGTATTGGGGTTGACGAGGCAAGGGAATTCCTTAGTGAACAATCAAATGTGCCGGAAACCATTTCCGAGTTTGTTGATACTCTGGTTGAAGGTACCATAAAGCATATGCCTGAAATAAATTCCGCTATCAGGAAAACCGCCGAAAACTGGGAATTGAGCAGGATGCCGGTAATTGACAGGAATATCCTGAGATTGGCATGTTTTGAATTGATGTATTATAAGGAAACGCCTTATAAAGTTATTATAAATGAAGCCATAGAGCTGGCGAAGAGGTACAGCACTGAGGATTCAGGGAAGTTCGTTAACGGCATCCTGGATAGGATAGGAGAAAAAAAAGTTGACGGTAAAAAAGACGTTAAAAAAGAAATAAAAGAACTGCGCGCTTCCATACTCCGGCATGACCGGGCATATTACGTGTTGAACCGGCCGGAAATAGCCGACAGGGAATACGATAACCTGTTAAAGAAACTCTATGAAACGGAAGAACAGCATCCTGAACTGGTAACGCCGGATTCCCCGACTCAAAGGGTTGGAGGAAAGCCGGTGGAGGGATTTACCCAGGTGGCCCACCGTGTTCCCATGCTTTCTCTGGGTAATGTTTATTCCATGGATGAATTAAAGGAGTGGGACAGGAGGGTGTGCAAGGATCTTTCTGTAAACATCGAGCAGTACGTTGTGGAGTTGAAGATAGACGGTGTGGGTGTAAACCTGACTTATGAGAAGGGCTTTTTTACCACCGGCGCAACCAGGGGCGACGGCAGGACGGGGGACGACATAACAGGAAACCTGAAGACCATAAAGTCAATCCCTCTTGGACTGAAGGGGGCGGGCTTTTCCGGCAGAGTACCGGATATTATGGAGGTACGCGGTGAAGTGTTCATGAGCAGGCCGGGTTTCCGGAAGTTGAACGCCGAAAGGAAGGACCCCTTTGTAAACCCGAGGAATGCTGCGGCAGGCTCGCTGAAACTGCTTGACCCGCGTATCACCGCAAAAAGAAAGTTAGACTGTTTTATACATTCTTTCGGCATACAGGAAGGGGGGAGGCAGCACAAAAAGCATTTTGATTTCTTGAATTCAATAAAGAATGAAGGAATCAGGATAAACCCTGAGACAAAACTGTGCGGGGGTATAGAGGAAGTGATTAATTACTGTAATGAATGGCAGGAAAACAGGGAGGGTTTGCCATACGATGTGGATGGTATAGTGGTAAAGGTAAATGACATGGCGTCCCAGGAAAAACTTGGTTTTACCAGGAGGAGCCCGCGCTGGGCAATCGCATACAAGTTCCCTGCTCAGCAGGCGACAACAGAATTAAGAAACGTGCTGTTCCAGGTGGGGCGGACAGGGGTGGTAACGCCCGTTGCGGAACTTGAGCCGGTAGAATGCGGCGGGGTGACGATAAGCAGGGCAACCCTGCATAATTTTGATGAAGTGAAACGGCTTGACGTTCGTGTGGGGGACAGGGTTGTAATTGAGAGGGCAGGGGAGGTAATACCAAAAATCGTAAGTGTTGTAAAAACAGTAAGGACCGGAAAGGAAAGGCAGCTCGGTATCCCCGGGAAGTGCCCTGAGTGCGGGGGACTGATAAGCAGGGAAGAAGAGGAAGTGGCATACAGGTGTATAAACCCGTCATGCCCTGCTCACATTGCAAAAGGCCTGGTTCATTTTGCCTCCAGGAATGCCATGGACATTGAAGGGCTTGGTGAGTCAGTCGTGGAACAGTTGGTAAGAAACAAGATGATAAATGATTTTATTGATATATATTCCCTGGCAAAGGAAGACTTCATTAAACTGGAACTCTTTGCGGAAAAAAAGGCGAAGAAACTTGTTGCCGCGATAAAGGAAAGCAGGAACAGACCCTTATCCCGGGTCCTGTTTGCCATGGGAATCCGCCATATAGGCGAGAAAGCGGCGGAATTGCTTGCGGGCAGGTTTAAATCACTTGACAACCTGATGAAGGCAGGGAAGGAAGATTTTGAGAGCATTCCCGAGATAGGGCCTGTCATGGCAGGTACGATAATAGATTTTTTTAATCAGCCCCAGGCAAAAGAACTTGTAAGCAAGATGGAGAAAGCAGGAATCAACCTCGTTGAAGAGAAAGAGGTTGTTTCAGGTCCCGGAAAACTGGAAGGGCTGACATTTGTCTTTACGGGTGAACTCAGGAACAGGACGAGGAAGCAGGCAGAGGGGTTAGTGAAGGAACTCGGTGGCAGGGCGACTTCATCGGTAAGCAGTAAAACGGATTACGTTGTTTACGGGGCTGCTCCCGGGTCCAAGTTTTCCAGGGCGGAGGAACTGGGGGTAAAAACCATTACTGAAAAGCAGTTTGAAGAACTCATATCAAAATGAAATTCATTGTAGATTTCATGCTCGGGCGTTTATGCAAGCGGCTTCGCTTAATGGGTTATGATGCCGCCTACTTCCTCCCGGAGAAGAAGAGTGAATTGGTTTACAGGAGTTTAAAGGAAGGAAGGATAATACTCACCAGGGACCACAAGGTAAGTAAAAAGAAGGCGATTAAAAGGATATTAATAGAAAGTGATTTCATTGAAGAACAAGTAGGCCAGCTGTTCAGGGAATTAGAACTTAAGCTTGACCGCGACAAGCTGTTTACCAGGTGTGTGCTATGCAACAGCAGGCTTGAATCAATAGAAAAGGAAAAGGTCAAAGGCAGGGTCCCGAATTATGTTTTCCAGACTAAAGAGCGGTTTTTCCACTGCGCGGAGTGTGACAAGATGTACTGGAAAGGGACACACTGGGACCTACTAATGAAGCAGATAAAAAGGAATGAAAAAGACTGAATACCGGGATGAGTTTTTAAAAGCAATGGATTATGCCTACCGGCTTCTTGCCGGCAGCCAGAAGACAGCAGGTGAAATAACCAGCCGGCTTTCAATGAAGAAATTCAATAAGGAAACGATTAAAAGAGTTGTTGAGGATTTAAGGGAGAAGAATTACCTGAATGACAGGGAGTTTGCGGTGGATTTTATCGGGAAAAAGTTATCCGGCGAAGCGGGCCGCGAGGCAATAAGGTACGGGCTGATAAACAAAGGACTGAACAGAGAAACAGCCGATGAATATATCAACGCGTATTTCAGCGAGCATTCAGTGGATGAGAATGAAATAGCCCGTAATGCGCTGAATAAGAGATTTAAGGGCTACGGCAAACCGGATAAGAGAAAAATGTCCATGAAGTTAAGAACGTTTCTTGCGGGCAGGGGTTTTTCAACTGAAGTTATAACAAATGTAATGGAGGAATGGTTCGAGGAATGAAACTCTTATTGCACGTATGCTGCGCAAACTGCGCGTGTTTTCCCGTTAAAGCGCTGAAGGAAAAGGATATACAGGTAACAGGCTTCTGGTATAACCCCAACATACATCCCTTTACAGAACATCAGAAGCGGCTTATGGCAATGGGTTACTATGCGGATAAGGCCGGGTTGCCCGTGATATACAGGGATGAGTATATGCTGGAGGAATGGTTAAAGGAGATTGGGGATAATTACGCGGAGGATAAAAGATGCGGGCTATGTTACAGGCTGCGTATCAACCTGACTGCAAGGACTGCGGCGGAGAAAGGGTTTGATTCTTTCACTACGACATTGTTGTACAGCAAGAAACAAAAAAAACAGATGATAAAAGATATAGGAGAAGAGGCCGCGGATAAATACGGGATAAACTTTTATTTTGAAGATTTTGACCGCGGTTGGAAGGAAGGCATAGATATGTCAAAAGACCTGGGATTGTACAGACAGCAGTACTGCGGGTGTATATTCAGCGAAAAGGAACGGTATGCAAAAAAGAATGTTTAAGAAGTTTTACCCGGTACTTATTATAATTATTTTCCTTGCGGCTGCGCCTTTAACCGCGAATACGATACGTATTGGTATTATTGAAAATGCCGACAGCGTGAACGTCAGCTGTGAAGGTGAATTCAGCGTGGTTGACACGGGCAGCGGCAGGGAAATGAAACTAAACAGCAGGAACGTGTACCTTGTATCCGCGCGGGGCAGAAATATAAAAATCAGGGAGAAAACCCTGGGCAGTAAGATTAAAATAAAACCCGCCGGCGCAAAAGACAGGTTGAGAGTAAACGGGAAAAGATACAGGGGCGTTATTACGATTGTATCAAGCGGGAAATTGAGGGTTATCAATACGCTGGGGTTGGAGGAATACCTGTATGGAGTGCTTCCCAGGGAGATATCCCCTGAATGGCCTGTTGAGGCAATGAAGACGCAGGCAGTGGTTTCACGCACCTTTGCAGTAAGGAATAAGGGCAAGCACGGGAGTAAGGGTTACGATTTATCGGCAACAGTGTTCTGCCAGGTTTACGGGGGTATGGAGTGCGAGGATAAAAGGTCAAACGCTGCAGTCGATTCAACGAAGGGGGAAGTCATTAAATGCGGGGATGAACTGGTACAGGCAGTGTCTCACAGCACCTGCGGCGGTTTCACGGAGGAGGTATCAAATGTATGGAAAAATGACGACCCTCCAAAATACCTGAAATGCGTGCGCTGCCAGTACTGCAGGAAGTCCCCCCGTTACAGTTGGGAGAAGACTATAAAAAAAGAAGTCATCAGGACGAGATTGAATAACAAAGGGTACAAGGTAGGGCAGATAAAGCAGTTAAAGGTTGCAGGCAGGGCGCCGTTTTCCAAGAGGGCAATGTATATCAATGTTTATCATTCAGGTGGCAAGCTTGCCATTCAGTCAAACAGGTTCCGGCTTGCAGTCGGGGCGGATGTCATAAAAAGCGCTTTGCTGAGGTTAAAAAACTACAGGGATGAAGTGAAGTTCGTTGGCAGGGGCTGGGGGCACGGGGTTGGCCTGTGCCAGTGGGGCGCGAAGGGTTGCGCTGAGAGGGGGCACGGTTACCGTAAAATCATAAGAAAGTATTACCCGGGAACAAAAGTAGTAAAAGCTCTGAATGATTGATGCTTATTCAACAATATGAATATATCAAATTTTAATTATGAACTGCCTGAATCCTATATAGCGAAGTTTCCTGTTTCTCCGCGTGATAAATCAAAACTACTGCTGTTGGGCAGAAGTGACGGTAGTATCCGGGATACTATCTTCAATCAGATAGCCGGCCTGCTCAAAAAAGACGACATACTTGTTATAAATGATACAAGGGTCATCCCGGCGAGGCTGACCGGGGAAAAGAAGGGGACCGGGGCAGGCGTGGAGTTATTGCTTTTAAGCCCCCGTGAAGAAGGAGTATGGGAAGTCCTGGTTAAACCCGCAAAGAGGGTGAGGGAGGGCGTGGAAATCGTGTTTGGGAACGGTATACTCCGGGCGGAAGTGGCCCATAAATCCAACGGTAAAACAATTGTACGCTTCAAGTACTCAGGCAGTTTTGATGATATACTTGACAGGATAGGAAAAATACCGTTACCTCCTTATATAAAGAGGGAGGTAAAGAAGGAAGACAGGGAGTGGTACCAGACTGTTTATTCAAGGAAGAAGGGGGCGGTGGCGGCGCCGACTGCCGGGTTCCACTTCACCGAAAAGCTCCTGGCTGATATAAAAAACAGGGGTATTGAAGTAGTCCCGCTTACCCTCCATGTCGGCTGGGGGACCTTCAGGCCCGTAAGGGAAGAGGATATAAAAAAACATAAAATGGAAAGTGAATATTATGAGTTGACGGAGGAAAACGCAGAGAAAATCAACAATGCAAAGAAAAATGGCAGGAGGATTATAGCGGTTGGCACTACTGCAACGCGGGTACTTGAAACACTTGGTGATTCAGGCGGCAGGATAAGGGCGGGGGCAGGCTATACGGACAAGTTTATATATCCCGGTTATAAATTCAATATCATAGATGGGTTGATTACCAATTTTCATCTGCCAAAATCAACGCTGTTGATGCTGGTGTGCGCGTTTGCCGGCAGGGAAGAGATTATTGAGGCATACGGGCATGCAATCAGGAACTGTTACAGGTTTTACAGTTATGGTGATGCCATGTTTATTTCCTGATGAAAACGGAGGCTAAATGCAGAGCAGGAAAAAAGCTGATTTGATTATAATAAGGTTGTTTCCGGATGAAAACATCCATGAAAAACTGGAAGAAGCCTGCAGGAAGCATGATATTAAAACCGCAGTGGTACTTTCCGGGATAGGCCAGTTGAAACAGTTCAAACTTGGTTACTTCAGGCAGAAGGGCGATTACGTTCCCGGATATTTTGAAAAAGCTCATGAATTGATTTCCCTGGCAGGCAATATCTGCGAAAATAAAGGAAAGTATGAGTTTCATTTGCATGCATCACTGGGGAATGAAAAAAAAGAGGTTATAGGGGGGCACCTGATTGAAGGGATAGTAGAGGTTACAAATGAAATATCCCTGCTGGCTGTGGATATGAGTATTGAGAGGAAGACTGAGGAAAAAACAGGTTTAAAGGGGTTGTTCCTGGAATGATAAATAATGATATAGTCCTGAACAAGACCATGGAGGTGACGGATTTCTCGGATCCGGCTGTGTCTTCCATGAAGAAGGCATTAAAGGGTTATGCCAGGAAACTGTTCCTGAGGGGGATACCCTTTGCGGTAAACGGTTATTTGAGGTGGAATTATTACGTGGGCTGGTATAAACTGTGGGAGTACTCCAGGGGGCTGGCATATACCGGTATAAAACCGGGGATGAAGGTCCTGGATGTCGGGGGCGCTGCCACACTGCCGGTTTTCTACCTTGCTGAAATGGGCTG
>JAUXBS010000167.1 GCA_030619245.1 Clostridia bacterium
ACCCACACAACATCAATTTTATCTTCCTCTGCATCGTGCCTGCGCAGGGTATCAAGAGCCCCATCCAGCAATTTTGATGTTATGAACTCGTTGAACCTGGAAACCACAATGCCGAACTTCCTTCCTTTTGCAATCATCTTACCCGAATAAGTCTTTACCATTTTACCTCCTCCTTGTCTTCTTATTTTTTATTGATAACCACGCCTTCACGAACGGGGAGTTCCCGCTGAATCAGAGCCCCAGTATATGCCCCATCTTATCCTTCTTGGTCTTCAGGTACCTCCTCGTTAACCTGGTTGGTTTTATCTCCAGCGGCACCCTTTTCGTCACTTTCAGGCCATACCCTTCAATCCCCACTATCTTCCTGGGATTATTGGTTAAAAGATGAATACTTGAAAGGCCGAGGTCCACGAGTATCTGGGCGCCTATACCGTAATCCCTCAGGTCATCCCTGAAACCAAGGGCTTCATTGGCTTCCACCGTATCCAGGCCCTTATCCTGCAGGCTGTACGCCTTTATCTTGTTTATCAACCCTATTCCCCTGCCTTCCTGCTGCATGTAAAGCAGGACTCCGTTCCCGTTGTCATTAATCCTCTTCAACGCCCTTTGAAGCTGCTGCCCGCAGTCACACCTTGAAGACATAAATGTATCTCCGGTAAGGCAGGATGAATGCACCCTTACAAGCACGTCCTTCCTGTTCCTTACAACGCCCTTCGTTATGGCTAAATGGCTGCTGTCATCAATCATGGACCTGTACACCGTCATCTTAAACCTGCCAAACTCCGTGGGAAAATCAACGGTAGTCACCCTTTCAATGAGTTTTTCAGTCCGCCTCCTGTATTGAATTAAATCCTTAATCGTGCCAATCTTTAGTTTATGCCTTCCGGCAAACCTGAACAAAGCGGGAATACGCGCCATGGTCCCGTCCTCGTTCATTATCTCGCATATCACTCCTGCAGGATAAAGGCCAGCCAGGACCGCCAGGTCAATAACCGCTTCCGTATGCCCCGCGCGTACGAGTACACCGCCTTTCTTGTACCTTAACGGAAACACATGCCCGGGCTTTATCAGGTCTGATGGCCTGGCCCTGCTGTTTACCAGAACCTTTACCGTCCTGTCCCTGTCATGAGCGGAAATACCCGTTGTAGTGCCCTTTTTTGCATCAACGGAAACCGTGAATGCCGCATCCTTGAGTTCCGCACCGTTGTTTACCATAGGTTCAAGCGACAGCTTATCAAGCCTATCGCCTGTCATGGGAACGCATATAAGTCCCCTGCCGTATTTTGCCATGAAGTTAATTGCCTCTGGCGTTACCCTTGACGCCGCCATTACAAGGTCACCCTCATTCTCACGGTCCTTGTCATCCACAATAATGACCAGTTTCCCCTTCCTTACCTCTTCTACGAGTTCAGGCACAGAACTGAATTTTTCCTTGTTCATATCAAATAAACCCCTTTTCCTTTAAAAATGCTTCCGTTATCCCGCTCTTTTCGCCTGCAACAGCCTTCTGCGCATACTTTCCAAGTATATCAAGTTCGATATTCACTTCATCCCCCTGCTTCCTCCTGCCAAGCATCGTCACTTCAGCCGTGTGCGGGATTACTGAAACCGTAAAACTGTCCGGGGAAGGCAAATCCGCCACGGTCAGGCTGACGCCGTCAACGGCAATTGAACCTTTTTGAACAATATTCCTGAACATCCATTCGGGCAGGGTGATTTCAACCAGCCTGAAACCTGACTGGTTTTTTATGGACCTTATCCTACCGGTCCCGTCAATATGCCCCGTAACAATATGGCCCCCGAAACGGCCGCCCGCCTTCAAAGCCCTTTCCAGGTTAACACGCTCCCCCCGGCTGATACTGCCAAGGTTT
Organism: Clostridia bacterium; assembly: GCA_030619245.1. Classification (GTDB taxonomy): domain Bacteria; phylum UBA6262; class WVXT01; order WVXT01; family JAUXBS01; genus JAUXBS01. The sequence goes on from JAUXBS010000167.1 coordinate 1,872, forward strand.
GTCTTCCCGAAGGTTTCAGGTGAAACCTCCGCGGCAAATACCGTAATCCCCTTTTTTATTGAAATGACCTCTGAAACGGTAAGGCACACCCCGCTGACCGAAATACTCTCTCCGGCCTCCACGTCCTTAAACTCCGTTTCTATCAGTAATCTTTCCTTCTTAATTCCACTGACCCTGCCTGAAGATTGTATAATACCCGTAAACATGTAGACTCCTTATAAATACCCTTCTACCAGAATATCACTACCAATCCTTTTCGTGTTAATATCCTTTAAAACAATGGCTTTCTTTACGTTTCTTAGCCCCGGGCCTTCAACGGGAGTAATGGAATCCCTGCCGCCAAGTATTTTCGGAGCGATGAAGAACAGGACCTTGTCCACAAGTTTCCGGTTGAGGAAAGAAGCATTAATACTGCCACCCCCCTCAACAAGCACCGATGATATGGATGATTCCCCCAGTACCTTCATTAGTTTTTTAAGATCTATCCCGCCTTTTCTTTCCTTTAATATAATAACATTTACACCCTTTTCCTTAAGTTGTTTCACCTTTTTTTTCTTATCAGAACATGTAACCACCAGTGCAGGCGCCTCATTATCCAGCACCCTGGCGCTCACGGGAATTCTAAGCCGGGTATCAAGGACTATGCGGACCGGGTTCATACCCTTCCTTCTTGCAGTTAACCGGGGATTATCAACAAGCACGGTATTTATACCAACCAGTATTGCGTCAACCTGGCTGCGAAGTTTATGAACGTACTTCCTGGAAGCTATGCCTGTAATCCACCTGGAATCCCCGGAAGGGCTTGCTATTTTGCCGTCAAGCGTTAAGGCAGCCTTCAGTATAACAAAAGGCCTCCTGTTTTTTATGTACTTTATGTATGATTCGTTTAGTTTCCCGGCTTCCTTTTCAAGCACTCCCGTTATTACATCAATACCATTTCTTTTTAAAAGCCCTATGGACCTGCCCTTCATAAGAGGATTGGTATCCTTCATCGCAATAACCACCCTCTTTATCCCTGCCCCAATAATGGCATCAGTGCATGGCGGAGTCTTGCCGTAATGGCAGCATGGCTCAAGCGTCACGTACAGGTCTGCGCCGCGGGACAGCCTCCCCGCCTTTGACAGGGCATTCACTTCCGCATGCGGCCCCCCGAAGTATTCATGGTATCCCCTGCCAACCACCAGGTTGTTCCTGACTATAATACAGCCAACCCTTGGATTCGGGCTTACCCTGTTTGTCCCCCTGGCTGCAAGCCGGAGGGCTGATTTCATGTAAAACCTGTCTTGAGCCATAAAAAAATCCCGGAGAAACCTCCGGGATTAAATATAGAAATGTAAATTCTACATATCTTCTTCCATCCGGACTATTACCGTCGGTTCCTGAATTTAACAGGATCAACCCAAAAAGGGCTCGTAGACTCGCCTCTATAAATAAGGTTCACTACCGGTTGAGAATTTCACTCAATCCCGAAGATATTCTGTTATTATACTTTTAATAAAAAATAAGTCAATTATGTAAAACAGGGTTTTAATACGACCCTGTCAGTTTTTCCAGCTCTTTCTCCCTCTTCTTCCTTTCCTTTTCCTGCTTCTTTGCTTCTTTCTGGCTTTTCTGTTCAATCCGTCTTTCTTCCGCCAGCATTTGCCGTTCTATCTTTCTCTCTTCTGCCAGCCTTTGCTTCTCAATATTCTCTTTTTCCTTGTCAAGCTTTTTTGACTCTTCCATTTTACCCCTTGCAATAAGACTTGCCCGCTGCGCCTCTTCTTGCGCTACCTGCCTTTGAAGCTGTTTTTCCAACACCATCATCTTCTTCTCCAGTCCCGATACCCTTGCCCGGGCCACCTTCCGAAGGTTATTCATATACGCATCAAACGTCTTAACCTTCTTCTGAAGGCTCCTGATTTCCTTCTCAACCCTGACCCTTACCAGTTTATTCCCTATCTTGTTGCGGTTCTTCGCCTCAAGCATCTCTATCTCTCTACGCGTTATTTCGTTCCGTTCCTGCATTGG
>JAUXBS010000078.1 GCA_030619245.1 Clostridia bacterium
CAACACGCCGACTCCCTTTAACCTCGCGTGTATGACCGGGTCATCAAGCACTGCTCCCTTGAATAAATCAAGCGCGGTAATCAAATTGTCCATTTCCTTTAATACCCACGGGAAATCATTCTCATCAAAGTCCCGCCTTACGCCCCCCGGCTTTATCATGGCATAATGATTCCTGTTACCGGTAAGCTTTTCGCATATATCCAGGACGGGTTCCCTGTACTTCCACGCCCACATGAACACGGTGTTGTAACCGATGAAGTGTCCCGCGAGCCCGAGCCACAGCATGTGACTGTGTATACGTTCCAGTTCGGCGATCACGGTCCTGATGTAAAGAGCCCTCTCCGGTACCTTAATATCGCCCGCGTCCTCTATTGCCTGCACACAGGCAATGGGATGGGAAGTTGAACATATGCCGCAAATCCTTTCAACCACAAAAGGTACCTGGTCAAAAGTCTTTGATTCACAGAGTTTCTCTATACCCCTGTGATTATAGCCAATCTCTATTTCCAGGTCCACCACTTTCTCGCCTTCAACATGCAGTTTGAAGAATTCCGGTTCTTCCTGCAGTGGGTGGTACGGGCCTATTGGTATAATCGTCTTTGCCATCTTATTTCCTTCTCAATGGATAATTGTCCCTGGGCCAGTCATCCTTTAACAGTAAATGCCTCGGGTCAGGATGGTTCCTGAATTTCACCCCGAGCAATTCCGCTATCTCCCTTTCAATCCACTCTATCGCCTTGATACCGATGCACGCAGAGTCTATTTCCGGATTGTCCCTGTCAAGCATTACGCATATTGTAACGAATTTATCAAGTTTGTCAAAAGCAAAATGATAAAGTATTTCTATTCCCCCTGGAGTATCCATACCCGTGGCAATAGAAAACCTTGCCTTGAGGCCGTGAAAAACATAATTTACAACTTCAACTACATCCGCCGGGTTTATGTGTACATAAATACGCCTGTCGGATTTCTTATCTACCTTTATTATTGTTTTACCGGAAAATTTCTCTTTGATTTTGCCAACAACGTCTTCTGCCATTTTATTTTCCTTTTAACTTATTAATTACCTTTACCACCGCGTCTATCAAGGCTTCCGGCTGAGGAGGGCATCCCGGTATATATGCGTCTACCGGCACCACCTTATCCACCGGGCCGGCGTAGTAATAACCGTCCCTGAACATACCGCCGGTGCAGGCGCAGCCCCCAACTGCCACAACCAGGCAGGGTTTCGGGGCCTGGTCATACAGCCTCTTTAACCGGATTACCGATTTCTTATTGACATAACCCGTGACCAGTATAATATCCGCATGTTTGATGCTCCCGACGAGCAGCATCCCGAACCTTTCTATGTCATGCCTTGGGGTAAGAGCATCCAGTATTTCAATATCACAGTTGTTACACGGGCTTGCCGCAAGATGAAATACCCATAAAGACTTCGTTAATGCATTAAGCTTAATACCCATTTATCTCCCTAAAAACGCCAGGCATACCCCGACAATTGCCAGTACAGTCATGTACTTCCAGAAAAACTTCACTGCCTGGTCTATCCTTACCCTGGGGCTTGTATTCCTTATTAATATAATTATCACTAAAAGCGCCACGTATTTTAAAATACCCCATAGAATATGCCAGCCTTCAAAGATGATCCCTCCCATGAATGTAATTACAAGAAACATGGGAACCGTAAACAGCATCATCATCCTGGTAAGTTTGTATATACCGAGAGGCGCTCCTGAATACTCAATATATGCGCCTGCCATGATTTCAGTTTCCGCTTCAGGCGCATCAAAAGGCACCAGGGTGAGTTTTGCCTGCATGCACATTATAGCCACGATAAAGGCGATAATGCATGACGGATACCTCAAGAAAATTATCCCGTTATCCAACTGGAAAGATAACAGTTCACCCATTCTGATGGCATAATCCGCCTTTATTACAGGGGTAAATACCGCCAGGATAAACGGTAATTCATAAGCCATTATAAGTTTCATCTCCCTTGACGCGCCGAGCGAGGCAAGGGGATTCTTTGAAGCAAAACCACCGACTATAACGGCAATTGAAGGTATCACAAGAAGGTAAAGAATAACTATAAGGTCGCCTGAAAAAGCATTATCAGGCTCAAGCATGGCAAGCCAGAGCATGGTTGACACCAGTACTATTGCAGCCATCCCGAACACGGGTGAAAGCAGGAAAGTCCACCTGGCTGCTCCCTTCGGTATGATTATTTCCTTTGAAAGCAGTTTAATAAAATCATACAACGGCTGTAACAGCGGCGGCCCCACGCGCCAGTGAATCCTGGCGGTAACTTTTCTGTCTATCCAGCTTGCGAGCATTCCGACAGCAGCCGTAAACAGAAAACCGGGGAAAATTACGTAATAAAATAATATCTTCATTTTTTCTTCTTTGGTTTCTTTCTCCAGGGAATGGCATGAACCACCAGGTTTTCACCAACCGAATGGATATGCTTTTCCTTGTTTTCACTAATATTAATATACTGGAGCACTTCCTTATCCGTTGCCGTCTTCACGCAAACAGGCGCCTCTCCGTTTAAACCCTTCAGGCAGTAATCGCATTTATGGGCGTAAAAATCAATCAGTTCAGAACATATAGCGCCAAACGGGCAGGCAATTACACAGGACTTGCACCCAACACACCTCATGTTATACCTCTTCACCATCCCGTTCTTCTGTTTCTCCAGCGCGTCCTTCGGGCAGGCACTAACGCAGGGAGCTTCTTCGCACTTCCTGCAAACAAGAGAAAACGCAGCGAGTTCTATCAGGGATTTGACGCCCTTATTATCCGGGTGATAGAAATAATCACAATCGGTTTTGAAATCTTTGCTCTCATTATATTTTTCGTAATCAAGGAATAACTTTTTCATTATCAGTCCCAAACCCCCGGTATATCCTTTATTTTATCATACGTAAACACCGGGCCGTCCTTGCAGATAAAGTACTTGCCCAACCCGCAGTGGCCGCACTTACCGAGCCCGCAGGACATGTTTCTTTCCATGGACAGGTATATCTGTTCCGGCTTGTAGCCAATATCCAGTAATTTAAACGTGCCGAACTTCATCATGATTGGCGGCCCGCATACTATTGCAACACTGTTATCAATTTTTATCTTTACCTTGTCAAGAAGAACCGTTACCAGGCCCTCGGTTTCCTTCCAACTCTTGTCTGCCTTGTCAACGCTCCTCAGTACCTGCAGGTTCTTTTCCTTCTTCCAGCCGGGGAAAGCATTCTTGTAAACCACGTCTCCCGGGGTTTTTGACCCGTAACAAAGTATAATCTTCTTAAACTTCCCGGATTCCTTGAGCAGGGCAAGAAGGAACGACCTTAAAGGCGCCATGCCCACGCCGCCTCCAAGGATAAGAACTTCCTTGCCATAAAACTCACTCATTGGATAACCCTTGCCGTACGGCCCCCTGATACCAACCAGGTCACCCTGTTTCATTGAATGAAGTTTGCCCGTTATCCCCCCAACACCCATTATGGTCACTTCAAGCTTTTCGGTTTCATAAGGCGAGGATGACGGGGTAAAAGGCCCTTCCCCGAGGCCCGGGACCGTCAATTCAATGAACTGTCCCGTTGCAAAAGAGAATTTCTCTTTTAGCTTCAACACAAAGGTCTTGATATTGGAGGTCTCGGTTATAACCTTCTCGACGACGGCATCTATCGGCTTGTATATGTTTTTGTCCATTATTTCTTTCTTTTTAATACGTCAATTATTACTTCCCTCTTATCAATCCCGCCCTGGCATGCTTCTATACACCTGCCGCAACCGGTACATGCAACTATACCCAGCGATTCAGGCCTGTAGTCATACTTGCAGAGGTACCTGTTCCTGAACCTTTCGTATAATTCAGGACGCGGCGTTGCCCCTCCGGCAACCCTGGCATACCCTGAAAATTGGCACGAATCCTGATATTTTACTCTCTTGAACTTATCCTTTTCGGGCATGTCGGCAAGCAGAAAACAGTAGCATGACGGACATACAACCGTGCATGCGCCGCATTCAACACAGGCTTCTGAATGCTCCGCCCAGGCGGAAGAATCGTGCTTTTTTGACAGGTCCTTCCAGAATTCCGCTTTTAAATCAAAATCTTTATTTTTATTGTTAACTTTTCCCGTTATCTTTTCCCTGGCCCTGGCCCTGTCCTCATTAAGGGTTTCCTTTGCCTCATTCCCGAATATACTTTTATTCCCGTTAATAACAGCCTTCCCCCTATCCGACCCGGCTTCAACAATAAAACCTTCCTTCAAAGGGGAGAGGTTAAGGTCAAAACCGTCTTCAGCGTAGGGCTTGCCGCCAAGCAGGGTACAGAAACAGTTGTCCCTTGGTTCCGTGCAGTCACTGCTGATAATTATGGTATTATCCCTTTTTTCCTTATAGAACGGGTCAATGTAATCACCTTCCAGGAACATCTTATCCAGAACCGCAAGGGCCTTAAGGTCGCATGCCTTGACCCCTATAATAATTCTCTTCACTTTCTCATTTTTCAGGTTTGAAACATCTTCCGCATAAAGGTGAAAAAAGGATTTCAAGGACTGTACGGAGCGGGCCTTGCCGTAAATGATTTTCCCATCACCGGAAAGGTCTTCCTTACTTAACAGTTCATAAAAAAGTTTATTTTCATTTTCCTTTAATACATATATATCGTAGGTTTCCGTGAGGCCGGTCAACAATCGCTTCCAACTGTCTTTGGTGAGGTAATAAATTGACATTCGGTATTCTTTCTATTTATGTTGTGAAATCTTTCACATAATATTTAAAAAAATAATGAACTGCGAATATGATATTAACAAATATGTTTTTTTTTGTCAAGAAAAATTTAAAATATTTTTTTCAGAAGTGAAAAAACGCAGGACTCCGGCATCGTTTTTAGAAGTACATGTCTTCCTCATTCATCTGCTTCTTCAGCCTTATGGGCAGGGGAGTGGTAAGGCGCAGGTTCAGCCTGTACGTGTAGAATGGGTCTGAAGTATGTATTCCCGGAAGACGGCTGCCGTACTGCTCGGCTTCGTACTTGGATGCCTCAAAGTACAGTTTAAAGAAAGCTATCTTAACCAGCGCTGAAATACCATAGGTTATGTATCCCTGGTTTATCCCGCCCCTTAACCATACCGAATCCTGCTTCAGTTCATATTCAGCGCCAAAATGCAGTTTCAGGAATATACTTTCATTGGGAATCCCTATGTCCCTTACATCCATCGCAACCAGCAAGTCCCTTTCTCCCAAATCCGAAGCGAGCGTTGTCCTGTAGGACGCGCCGAAATTAAAGGTCTGCGGTATCCCGCCTACTTCAATATCGCTGGAAACAATTTTATCACCTGCGATTTCCGCTTCATACAATTTGGTATCGCCAATATCCTTGATAACGAACCCCAGCAATAAGGGCATATCGGGCGGCTCCACGAGAATACCCAGATCCATTGAATCAGCGGTCCCCAGCACCATGGTATCAACAATCTCTTCACCCAGAACCCTAAGCATTTCCTCATTAGACAGCGTTCCCGCATCAAATAGAGTACTCAATATGGTTGACGGCGTAAGGTAAGAATCCAGCGCAAACCTGTAAAGTTTGTTGTACCTGAATCCAAGCGAAACAGGCATGTTTCCCTTGTAACCCAGGTCAAAGTTGATCTTCTTGGAAATACCCAGGCTGTACCCTACATCCGCTTCAAGGTCAATGTACCAGTAAGGCATGTACGGCCCTTCATGGGCTGAAAGCAGGGATTCAATCCGGGGATGAAGGAATCCCGAAATACCGAAGTCCCAGGACAGCATGTTCTCAAGAGTATCATCAAGTCCCAATAGGCCGTCAATCATCCTCCCGAGAACTCCAAAGGTCGTGCGTGTATCAAGCCTTGCCACCATTTCCATGTTATAGAATTTGCTCTTTAAATAATCAGTGCCTTTCTGTTGTTCCTCCATGTGGTCCTCAAACCTATCGTTGTATTCATATATTTCATTAAGGCCATACTGGCCTGAATACAGCTCCCAGTAACCCTGAAGCATATATCCAAGTTCTTCGTAATAGACATCATAAAACGCGTTACCCTCTAATACGGAATCCCGGACTACCATTTCATTTAATAATTCATCCTCAGGTATATTCTGAATTTCCTGCCAATCATTAGTAGTTGCAATAGCATTTATTATCCTTGCCTCGGCATACCAGGTTTGCAATTTTCTTGTTCCCCACTCGTATATGTCCTTA
>JAUXBS010000102.1 GCA_030619245.1 Clostridia bacterium
AATTATTCATTTTTACTCTGAAATATTTCCATAAGAAAATTGTATTATATTCTATTTTTTAAATACCGGTTTATCAAAATTATTCATTTTACTTGAAATCATTTAATATATTTGCTATAAATACCAGACTTAACAAATAAACAGATAATGCCAAGGAGGAAATATAATGTCCCGAAAATGTACAATATGCGGTAAAACTGCTATGAGCGGCAATAATGTAAGCCATTCTAAAAGAAAAACCAGAAGAAAGTTTAATCCTAACCTCCAGAAGATAAACATCCTTCTAAATGGTGTAAAGAAAAAAACTTACGTCTGTACTAAGTGTATCAAGGGTGATAAAATCCAGAAACCATAACATAATTTATTCAGAATTCTTTTCTTCTCCGGACTTTCCACTGTTTTCCTGAAACTCTTTGTATATTTCCTCTTTTTTCTTTTCCAGGTAATTGTCTATCTTTGCGGTAACGCCTTCCAGTGATTCCAGTTTCTTTACTCTTTCCTCCAACTCTTCATTTTCCTTGAGGACCAGGCGTATTGCATCAGATACGGGGTCAGGGAGCTTTCCGTGTTCCAACGCCGCTATTGCCTTTTCACAGAACCCAAGCCCTATTCTTCCGGGGATACCAACAACCGTTGAACCCGGCGGAATATCATTAACAACCACCGACCCTGCCCCTACCCGGCTCCCTTCACCTATCTCAATGGCTCCAAGCAGTGTCGCGCCTGCGCCGACTATAACGTTATCCCTTAAAGTAGGATGCCTCTTTTTCTTTTCAATGGAAGTCCCTCCAAGCACTACTCCCTGGTATATCAGGCAGTTATCCCCTATCTCGGATGTTTCCCCGATAACAACCCCCATCCCATGGTCAATGAAAAACCTCCTGCCTATAACGGCCCCCGGGTGTATTTCCACGCCGGTAAAAAACCTCCCGGTGTGCGAAATCAGCCTTGCAAAGGTATACTCCCTCCTCTTATAGAAGAAATGAGCCAACCTGTGAAACCATATAGCATGAAGGCCTGGATAGAAGAGCATAACCTCCACCCCATTCTTTGCTGCAGGGTCTCTTTTAAAAACAGTATTGATATCTTCATTAAATGTTTTAAACATAATTAGTATAATATAATATAGTAATAAATGTGTCAAGTAAAAACAGGGAATGCGTTTGATACACTCATTCCCTATTAAATGCTATTAAATGCTTGATTTTTTGCAAATAGTAGTTATAATTGAACTTCCTTAATCAATTAACCGGGAGACTATTACAAATGAAATCAATTAAACTTATTATATTTGACCTGGATGGCACGCTCATAGACTCAAAACTTGATATTGCCGCCTCCGTGAACCATACACTCAATGAACTTGGTTTCCCGGAGTTAAGCGTTGAAACCATTGTTAAATATATCGGCAAGGGGCTGGGATACCTCATAAAATCCACCATGGGGACTGAATCCGAAGAAGAACTAAACAGAGCAAGGAGTATATTCATTGAGCATTACAAGAAACACTCCCTGGATAACACCGTCCTCTTTCCCGGCGTCCTGGAAGTCCTCCAATATTTCAATGATAAATACAAGGCAATAATAACCAACAAGAAAACCGCTCTTACCAACCATATAATTAAAGAGCTTGGCATACATGACATGTTTGATATCATAATCGGAGGCGGCGACTATCCCGGGGCAAAACCCTGCCCTGATTCAACCAATGATACACTCAAAAAATCAGGAGCAAAGAAAGATGAAGCCATTATCGTGGGCGACATGCACATTGACATTGAAACAGGAAGGAATGCGGGCATACTAACCTGCGGCGTGACATACGGGCTTGGCGACAGGAAAACCCTTGAAGACTTAAATCCCGATTACTTAATTAACAACCTTCCGGAATTAAAAGATATAATTATTTAGAATGTATATTCTATCCCTAAATAGTAAGTATGCATATCATAATCATATAACACATCAATCAAATCCATTATATTTGCTATATCGGATAAAGAACTCAGCATGTAATTTTCCAAATCATATGCTATCAATAATGAAATATGCTCATTTATTATAATCTTACAACCTGCATTCACCTGGGTGAATAGATGAATTCTATTTGTATCAGATAATAATTCAAAATTATTATCTGTATCTCTATTATAAATTCCGCCATTCATTCTTATCGTTCCTATCCCATAAGACAGGAAAGGCACTATCCGCCATAATACCGGCACACCGACTGACGGCTCATAATTCTTTTTACCCAAAACCAGTCCGAGCATAGTATTACTCATCTCGGCAATACATGGCATATCTAAACTCACATCAAAATACAGGGTTTCCATTGTTCCCCTAAAATAGTTCCTATAATCGCCAGATTCTTCAAATCTAGAGTATCCATTTGAAGTATTTGTCCTGGTAGTATTTAATCCAAACCTGAGGTAATTAAAAGGACTCCAATACGCCCCAATACCGTAACGCCTGGCAAGCTTCACTTCTGTATAATAATAACTATATCCATCTCCATAAGGGTTTATTTTCAGTGATATTTTATTTTTTCTGTGAGTAATGCTTCTCGGGATAACTCTATGCTTCCTTAAGAGCCTTTCCTTTGTTGTCTTCCTTGCCAGCCCCTTGCCTCCGACATTGTCTATTACCCTGTCAGCAAGTTTCGCTATATCGTCATTTATCTTTTCTATTGAAGCGCTTGTCTGCCTGTCAGAATACACTATCTTAGCCGTCTCTACATCTATTATGCTTACCGTAAGTATATACTTGTTTTCTAACTTCCCGAACTTGCCGTTTATCATTTGCCGGGTATTCAATATCTTCCCCATCTTCACCGCGCATTCGCTCGTCGTACAGCCGGTCTGCTGGAATCCCTGCTCGGCAAGGATTTTATCCATGTTCTCCTTCTCTATTACATTGAACACGTCGGCCATTACGAGTTCTCCCCTGAAGAACTCGGTTACGAAAGCCGCCTCCGACGGCGAAACCGGCGGCTGAGCCTTGAAGTCCACTACCGCTATATTCAGTTTCTCTTTCTCTTCGGCGTGTATTACTGTTGCGAACAGAATAACCATCAGGACCGGTAATAGTTTTTTCATACTTTAACTCCTTAACTTCTTTGTTACTTCCGCCACCCTCCTGCCGAGTTTTACCGCGTTATCAGCTGCTTCCCTGTCCGGAGCGCCAACGCAGGCAGTACCGTAATGGCCTGTCGCGCTCATCGGGTCCCCCACTATGAGCATGCCGTATATCATCATTGCCTGTATTATTGAAATCATGGTTGTTTCTTTTCCTCCGGACACATTACCGGAGGTCGTGAAGGCAGCGCCTATCTTCCCTTCCATATTCTTTCTCACTCCGACGTTTTCATCAAATACCTTCTTTATTTCCCCTGCCATCGTGCCGAAGTAAACAGGGGAGCCGGCGATTATAGCATCGCATGACAGGAAATCATCCCTGGTAATCTCGGACGCCTCTTTTAAAACGCATTCGACAGCGCTTACCTCCTTAACGCCCTTTGCCACGCTTTCCGCCAGTTTCTTTGTATTCCCCGAAACGGAGTAGTACATTACAAGTACTTGCATTATGGATTCTCCTTATTTATTTTTTATAGGTTAGTATTACCTGTTTGGCGGTGTCCCGCGCAAGTTCCTCGTACACCCTTTTATATTCCCGGTAATCCTTGATTGGCACGAACTTCGTCTTTCTTGAAAGCATCTCTTCAAACTTGATAACACCCATTGAGTAGGTATACCTGTTGATATAATCAAACCAGGGGGTTTCCTTTACAATCTCTTCGGGAAGGAATTTTATTTTCATCTTATCAGGCAGCATTAATTTTATTACCGTGTGGATTCTATCAAGAAAGCTGAACTCTATCGGGTACTGCCTCTCTTCCCTGGACACGAAATCCGCAGAAACACCTCCGAGCTGGGGCACTATCCTGTCCGCTCCCGCTTTTGTGAGGAACTCGGGCCCCTTGAATTCCATCCTTAACTTTATCGGGATATTCATATCCTCCGCATTGCTTATGCTGTACTTCAACAGTTCACCGCCGGGTGTAATGGTGTTAATTTTTGCCTTCAGCCCTTCCTTGAATTCTACCGGCTTGGTGTTCTTCACCCAGTACCGCTGGCCCTGATCGTACTTGCCGAAGGTGTATACTTCCCTTATGCCCGTGATGGTTTCATCACTGTTTATATCTATCCTCATGTTCTTCATTACCCTGTTATGATTCACTGAGTACAGCGGGGTCTTCATTATCCTGCCTTCCTTTTCAAAGAACACAAGCACTTTCCGGCCCTGGTCGGACGAAGGCAGGTCACCAAAGGAAGTTGTTTCCGCGGTCGGGTCCAGGAACACCCTGTTATTGTCAACTTCGGCAAGGACTATGCAGTGGTTGAATATCAATGAAGGGAACTCCTCGTCCATCGTCCAGGAACCCCTGGTCCCTATTAAAACGGGGTGAGCCTTTATCCCTGCGATTTTCAGCATGGCAATAAGCAATATGGACTGGTCCTTGCAGTCCCCGTACTTATTATTGAATATTTCACTCGCAAGATGCGGCTCAAACCCTGAGTCCCCGTACTCCACTCCCACGTAACGTATCTTTGACGCGCACCAGTGGTAAACCGCCCTTGCCTTTTCTATCTCTATTGACTTGCCCTTGATTAATTCCTTTACCTTTGCCTTCATGCCCATGGTTCTGTCTGACTTGTCCTTTGCAACCTTCCACCACCACCTGTAGATTTCATCATAGGACCGGAAGGTTGAAATTGATATTCTTGGCACCATGTCGACCCAGGCAGGCATATACGGTTCGTTTATAATCTCAGGTATATCCTTAAACTCCCACACCCATTGCTTCCTGTTTTCTGATTCCGTTGTTTCCGGCGTGAAGTCAACCTTAATGCCCGCGTACCCCGGATTATAATCCTTCATGTTAACCCTGTAATTAGAGGGGACGGCTATGGTTACCTTCTGGTACAAATACGGCTCCCTGCCCTGCACTCCAAAGTGTTTTGAAAAATGCCTGCCTTCAATCAACTTGTTGTTATACCATTTTGCCCTGTACTCAATTATGGCGTTATCGCATACTTCAGGCATTGAAATTATCTTTATCCGCGAATTGCTGTAAAGAGGAAAATTCTGATACCTTGAAACATCCCTGGTGTGCTTATCACCGGCATATACAATGGTCCCGTCCGGTTTAATAGTCCTTGCGTATATCAATTCAACCTTCTCATAAGTGCAGTCGTAATACAGCTTAACTTCTCCATACCTCTTGCCCCTGTCGTTAAGTATTTTAACCATGAAGCACTGCTCTTTTACAGACGTGGAATCAGGCAGGACTTCAAAACTGTACTCATCAAGCAGTATAACAGCGCCCGCATTCGGGTAGGCCTCCTGGGCCGGGGCTGTTTTTATCGCTTCCTTCAGCCTTTCATCTATAATATCATCTACATTTATTTCATTTAC
>JAUXBS010000239.1 GCA_030619245.1 Clostridia bacterium
TGTTATCAACGATATACCCGGCGCTCCAGGCTTCAAAACTGGACCCCTGCGAGGCAATCAGGCATTATTAGGGGGGCAGGCCTCAACATTTTTGTATAAAGAATAAACTTCGCCGAAGGGGTTGATAAATTAGATGTTGTGTTATGGAGTAAATGAAAAATGGATGGTATGGTTCTTGAGGCCAGGAATGTGCATAAGAGTTTTTACCAGGGAAACAGGGAAGTAAAAGTCCTGAATGGTGTGAACATATCAATCATGGAGGGTACTGTAAATTCAATACAGGGGACTTCCGGGGCGGGTAAGAGCACATTACTGCATATAATAGGTGTTCTTGAAAAACCAACATCGGGTGAGGTGCTTTTTAACGGCGCTAACATGCTTGATAAATCCAATAATGAGCTTGCTTCCTGGAGGAATAAAAAGATGGGATTTATTTTCCAGTTTCATAACCTGTTACCTGAGTTCTCTGCGCTGGAGAATGTAATGCTGCCGGCAATGATTAGCAATAACCGGAACAATAGAGGAGCAGGGGACAATATAGCTGATAAAGCCGGGGAACTTTTAAGGGAAGTCGGGCTTGAAGACAGAATGAGCCATAAACCTGCTGACCTGTCAGGGGGTGAGCAGCAGCGTGTGGCAATAGCGAGGGCGCTTATTAACGACCCTTTTCTTCTGGTTGCGGATGAGCCAACGGGCAACCTTGACAGGGGTACGGGGGAGAAGGTGTTTGAGCTCCTGTTGAATTTAAGCCGTTCAAGAAGAAAGGCATTTATTGTAGCCACGCATGACGAGAACCTTATCAGCCAGGCTGATAAGTCATTACAACTCAGGGATGGAATATTAGTGTAGAGGAGCAGACATGGGATTAAAAGTCTATTTAAATGGCGAGATGGTTGAAAAAAAGGATGCAAAAATATCTGTTTTTGATCATGGGCTTCTGTACGGTGACGGTGTTTTTGAAGGTATACGCGCTTATTCCGGGAGGGTGTTCAAGTTAAGGGAACACCTTTCACGCCTGTATGCTTCAGCGCTGGCGATAAGATTGACGATTCCCATGAGTCAGGAGGGCCTGGAGAAGGCAACGCTGGACACCCTCAGGGAAAACAACCTTAAAGACGCTTATATACGCCTGGTCGTGACAAGAGGTATTGGAGACCTTGGTTTGGACCCGGATAAATGTTTGAATCCAACGGTGATTATTATTACCGATAAGATTAAACTTTACCCGGAGTCATTTTATAAAAAGGGTATGGAAGTTGTCACGGTATCCACCAGGAGGAATATACCGGATGCCCTGAACCCTTCAATAAAGTCATTGAATTACCTGAATAACATCCTGGCAAAAATTGAAGCAAAGCTCTGCAGGGCGCCGGAAGCAATCATGTTGAACAGAGACGGATACGTAACCGAGTGTACGGGGGACAATATTTTTATAATTAAGGGGGCGGAATTGATTACACCTCCTTCCTATGTAGGCATACTAAACGGTATTACAAGGAATACCGTTATGGGGCTGGCAGAAAAACTGGGATTGTCGGTGAAAGAGGATATTTTTACCCAGTTTCATATATATACGGCAAACGAATGTTTCCTTACCGGGACTGCAGCTGAGATAGTTCCTGTTGTAAAGGTGGATAACAGGTTCATTGCCGGCGGCAAACCGGGGAAGTACACGGTCGGGTTAATCAGTGAGTTCAGGAAACTGAGAAAGTCAGAGGGGATAAAAATCTAAAGGGGACCCGAAGAGATGCTTTGTAATGTATGCCACAAAATGCATGCAACAATTCATTTTAAGCATGTGAGCAATAACAAAATCGTTGAAATACACCTGTGTGAGGATTGCGCGCAGGAGAAGGGAATAAACCTGTTTTCAATGGATGCTGCTCCTCCCGGTGAGCAGCAGTTTGGGCTGGCTGACCTCCTGGCAGGATTTACGGATATGCCGTCGCCTGTAATAAAGGAGAAAAAAATTGACAGTAAATGCCCGAACTGCGGGATTACTTACGTTGAATTCAAGAAATCCGGCAGGCTGGGGTGCTCGGAATGTTACGAGGTATTCAACAGTCAATTGCTCCCGCTGTTAAAGAGGTTGCAGGGCTCGATTTATCACAGCGGGAAAACTCCGGGAGTGAAGGGAAAGCCTGAGAAGAGAAAAAGCAGTACTCTGCTTGAGTTGAGACATGAGTTGAAGAAGGCGATTGATAAGGAGGAGTATGAGAAAGCAGCCGTGCTGAGGGACCAGATAAAGAAACTTGAGAAGAGGAAGGGCAGGTAATAGGATTCAAATGAAACTGATGTCAATGTTGAAATATAAGAGTGGTTGGCTGTCAAACACGGGGCCCTTGACTGACATAGTGATATCCTCCCGGGTCCGTATTGCAAGGAACCTGTCAGTGATACCTTTCCCGGGCAGGGCGAACGGCCGGCAGCAGGAGAAAGCCTATGGTTTAATAGAAACCGCTTGCGGGAA
>JAUXBS010000064.1 GCA_030619245.1 Clostridia bacterium
CTGGCGAAGAATAAGTGCAGTGAGAAGAAGAAGAGTTATCATCTCAGGGGGAATGAGACGAAAATAAAGAGCAAATCCTTCTCCCTGTTGAATATTGCGCGCGATGCGAAGATTCCCGTTAAATACAGGAAGTCAGCTATTGAGGCAATGGGTGAGATCCAGGAGAAGCAGCATGAAGATACGCTTTTTGAATTACTGGACGGGGACCTGCCTTACCAGCTAAAGAAAAGCTGTATATACGCCCTGGGCAAGTTGAGGTCAATGAAGGCAGTGAGCAGGTTGATGAAACTCACAAAAAATCCCAACCCGCACCTGAGGTCAAGAGCTGTTGAGGCGCTGGCAAATATCGGTACGGTTCATGCTGTCCCGGTGTTGATAAAGGCGCTACAGGACAGTAATATCTATACAAGGAGGATGGCGGCTCTTTCCCTCGGCAGGCTTGGTGATAAGAGGGCAATACATGAACTCGTTCGCATCCTTCAGTCCAATGACCCTGAACTCAAGAGGAATGCGATAAGTTCAATTGGTGAACTGGGAGACAAGAATACTGAGAAGCTGGTGCTGAACATGATTGACAGCAGGGACGTTGTGTTAAAGAAGGAGGCAATCAAGGCTCTTGGGAAAATACGCAGCATTATGGCTGTGGGGAAGTTCCTGGAGCTGATGAGGGAAGAGGATGTGGAAATCAGGGAGGAACTGGCAGAGGCATTGCTTGAGATAATGAATAACTGCAATGTGAGGGATGTTAAGGATTACTTCTCCGGTATTATTAAAGCATCAGAGGATAGGTCCCCGTTCGTGAGGGGGGTTTTCATGAGCATCCTGAGATTGTTGCCTGATACCGGGGCAAAGGCAAGGTTAAAAGAATGCCTCAAGGACGGGAGCGGATATGTCAGGTGGCATGCAACCCTTGCCTTGTCCAGGAAGCAGGGGAGGGAAATCGTGTATCTCATAATAAAGCAGTTAAGGGATGTCAATGAACAGGTAAGGATTGCCGCTGCCCGCGCGCTTGGCAGGATGGGCAACCTTAATGCCCTGGGGGCTTTGAGGCTTGCTCTCAAGGATTCCAGTAAAAGGGTGAGCCAGGAAGCGGCGGAATCCATAATAAATATCCTGAGAACGAAGGGGATGAAGGAGAATTAGTCCATGGAAGTAAGGGATGATGTGGTTTACAACAAGACGATGGACAGGGATGATTTTCTGGAGCCTCCTGTTCGTTCAATGAAAAAGAAACTTAGCAGGTACAGCAGGGAATTGTTCTTCAAACAAACTCCGTTTGCGGTAAACGGTTTCTTAAGGAAGCGTTATTACGTAAGGTGGTACAAGATGTGGGAGTACGCGCGTTCCCTGGCGTATCTTGATATAAAACCGGGTGAAAAGGTGCTGGATTTTGGCGGTGGGGCGACCCTGCCGGTTTTTTGGCTCGCCGGTAAGGGCTGTGAAGTGGTAAGCGCGGATATCAATGAAAAACTTGCTGAACATACCAACGTTGTTGCAAAGAAGAATGGCTGGAAGTTAAAGGGGACTACTATAAATCTGTGTGAATCTACAGTGCCTGCTGAATGGGGAAGTTTTGATTACGTTATTTCCTTCTGTACAATAGAACATCTTGAAGAGAAATCCCTGCAGTTTGCGTTGAAGCGGCTTGCCGGAGCCCTGGCGGACGGGGGTATTATGGCGCTTACGTTTTATTACGGGGAGGAGGCTCCGACAGAAAACTCTCTGCGTAATTCATCCGATATCAGGAAACTGGTAAAGATATCGGGGCTGGAGGTTGTAGGCAATAAAGATTTTATTGACGCAGGAATCCGTTTTAAACTGAAGAACAGAAAAGAATATTTTTATTATACGTTTGGTTCATTATTCCTGAAAAAAAGATAAGGGGGATGCGCCCGGAGGAATTTACAATGTGGCTTGTTTATCAGGGAGTCTTAATTATTGCGGTTATTATGCTGCTGCCGTATATAATTTACAGGGTAATCAGGTATCCTGATGAATACAGGCAGCGTTTTGGGATATATCCCGCAGTAACAGGTGACAGGTTTAAAGGGAAAAGGGTTATCTGGGTTCATTCGTCTTCGGTCGGGGAAGTAAATGCTGCGAAGCCGTTGATAATGTCATTAAAGCGCGAGCACCCCGGAGCGAAGATACTACTGTCAACGATGACGGGTACAGGGCAGTTAATAGCAAAAAAATCATCAGGAGCTGATGAGGTTATTTACTTTCCCCTGGATTTAAAATGGGTGGTTGAGAAGGCGCTGGATGTATTCAGGCCTGCCTTATTTATCATGATTGAAACAGAAATATGGCCGAACTTTATAAGAGAAGCAAAGAAAAGAGGCGTACCGCTGATGATTGCCTGCGGCAGGGTTTCCTCAAGAGCGTACCGGAGGTACATGTTGTTGAAGCCTTTCTTCAGGGATGTGCTGGGTAAGGTTAATATGTTCAGTATGCAGACTGCCCTGGATGCGGAAAGAATAATTAACATGGGGGCTGACCCGATGGTTACGAAGATAACCGGCAGTATAAAGTATGACCAGGCGGCGGGCCTGGCTGTACCGGAAGCTGCCAGGCAGCGCATGCTGAAGTTAATGGGGTTTGGCCCGGGTGACAGGATAATAGTAGCCGGCAGTACACGCAGAGGTGAAGAAGAGATAATACTTAAATCATATGAAGAAATCCGCAGGTCCTTTCCTGACGCCCGCCTGGTTATTGTTCCCAGGCACCTGAACAGGATAAGTGGAATTACCGGAATTTTGCGCCGCATGAATATCGCTTGTATTAAGCGTACAGAACTTTCTGATAACGGCAGAGTGAACAGGGGGGAAGTGATACTGGTTGATACAATGGGGGAGTTGTTGAAAATATACTCGGTGGCTGATATCGTGTTTGTCGGCGGGAGCCTGGTCCGTATCGGAGGGCATAATATACTTGAGCCCGCCTGCCTCGGCAAGAGCGTTATATTCGGCCCCTACATGGATAACTTCCTGGAAATAGCGGAATTGTTCGTTAACAAGAGCGCGGCAGTCCGGGTGGAATCCGGCAGAGAATTGACTTTTGTCCTGCTCAATCTGCTGAAGAAGCCCGCGGAAAGGGAAAGGCTTGGCAGGAATGCGCTGGACTTAATCAGGCGGAATAAAGGTTCCTCCGGGAGAAACGCTGAATTAACAGGGGATATTATAAGAAAATGAATAAATTTATTAAAGCACTGGGACGTGAAGCCGGTTGGCGCGCGCTGATTTTCTCGGATAGAATGATAAGATGGTTTCCCGGGAAGATAGTGCTGATAATAATGAACGGTATAGGGATGGCTGCATATCTTTTTTGTGGTTACAGGCGCAGGGTTGCCCTTGATAATTTGAGGCATGTTTTTGGCAGGGAAAAAAACAGGGGGGAAATAAAAGGAATTATGAAGTTGTTTATAAGGGGGATTATAGCTAATCATTACGAATTGGTAGCCCTGTACCATAATGGGAACAGGGATATAAGGGAAATAGTTAGTATTGAAGGGAAAGAAAACCTGGATAGGGCCCTTGAAAAGGGACGTGGAGTTATTGCCGTAAGCGCGCATATCGGCAACTTTGAAATAGTGTGCGGCAGGATGGTTGCCGAGGGCTATAGATATTCCGCCATGGCTGCCAGCGCGAGGGATGAGAGGGCAAAAAAGTACTTTGCGGATATATGGGAGAGGCAGGGTATGGATATAATCCCGTCCCTGCCGGTTTTTACCGCATTGAGGCGGTCTATAGAAACGCTCGAAAAAAACGGGCTCATTGCTATTTATGCTGACCAGAACAGGCCCAGCGGCGGTATCTTTATTGATTTTTTCGGCCGGCTTGCCGCTACTGCCACGAGCCCGGCTGCTCTTGCCATTAAAACAGGCGCGTCAATCGTCCCGATGTTTACGGTGAGAACAGGCAAGGAAAATCACAGTATCATTATTGAAAAACCGTTGGAATTAAAGCTTACGGGGGATGACCGGGCGGACATAAAAAGAATTACGGGGATGATTAACGGGATTATTGAAAAATACATCAGAAAATATCCTGAACAATGGTGGTGGTTTCATGACAGGTGGAAAAGAAAACCCGAAAATATTGATTAAGGCGGTTAACTGGGTAGGGGATGCGGTTCTCATGACTCCTGCAGTGAGGGGGCTGAGAAAAAAGTTCCCCGGAAGCCATATTGCCGTGCTTGTAAAGCCGCGGGTGAAGGACGTATTCAGGGAGAATAATGACATCAATGAAATTATCGTTTACGGGGGCAGGGACGACAGTCCAATAACAGGGAAGCTGAAGTTGATAAGGGAAATAAGAAGGAAGAAATTTGACCTGGGTATTGCGGTACAGCCGCGGTCGTATGAGGCAGCCTTTATTTTATTTTTAGGCGGAGTCAGGGAGAGGATAGGTTACAGTCATTTTTTGAGAAACCTGCTGTTAACCAAAACCGTGAAACTGTCAAAGGAAGCGAAACATGATGTAGATGTATTCTCTGGCGTTCTTGAACCACTCGGGGTTGTCCTTGATGAAAAAAAACCGGTATTGAACACCGACAGCGTATCGGAAGAGTGGGCGGACAAATTTCTCAAGGAAAACCGCATAGAAAGAAATGATATACTTGTTGGTTTAAACCCGGGTTCTTATTCACAGGCAAGGAGGTGGCCTGAAGACAGGTACGCAAAGCTTGCGGATGAAATAATCCGGGGTTTTAACGCAAAGGTACTGGTGTTCAGCGGTCCCGGGGATGACGGCGTGGTAAGCAATGTGTGTTCCGCCGCCAGGGAGGATTTGATTGTAGGAAGGACGGACCTCCTGCAGCTTGCGGCGCTGTGCAGGAAGTGCAGGGTGGTGGTAAGCAATGATACCGGCCCGGCCCATATCGCTTCGGCGGTGGGCACTCCGGTTATAACTATTTCAGGAGCCACGGACCCGGTGAGAACGGGGCCGTACGGGGAAGGGAATATTGCGATTAATAAATCCCTGTCCTGCAGCCCCTGTTTTCTTGAGGAATGCGGGGATTTAAAATGTATGAAGGAAGTTACGGTTGATGAGGTTCTTGAGGCGGTAAAGGGCAAGATAAAGAAATGAAATATAATATTCCATCAGGTTACAGTAAAGTGGAAAAAGGCGGGGTAATCGTAATCCTGGCTGATAGTTACAGGGACAAACTGCTGGAAGCGGGGATTGCCGATCCGGATGTCATGATAAAACAGGCAAGCCCTGTTGAAACGCCGGGCGGCAGGGGGAAGGTTTATTCCATTTCACCGGGAGGAGTGAAACTTGTTATCAGGCATTATGAACACGGTGGATTTTTCAGGAAGGTACTGGGTGACCTGTTCCTTGGCGCTTGGAGGCCATTGAAGGAACTTGCCCTGACCCGTAGAGCGTTCAGTATGGGCCTGCCGGTGCCTGAATCTATAGCGGTGTGTATGAAAAAACAGCTTGGTATATTCACCAGGAGCTGGTTTATTTCAAAAGAAATCCGGGGCGCTGTTGAAATCGCCGTATTGTTTGCCGGAACGGGAATGGAGCCGGTTTCAGAGAAGAGGAAACTGCTGTACGCTGTAGCAGGCGCGATAAGGGTAATGCATGACAGGGGGCTGTATCACAATGATTTAAACCTCGGGAATATCCTGGCGCGGAAAAAAGACGAGGGTTATGAAGTTTTTATAGTTGACCTTGATAAGTCAGTGTTCAGGAAGGAACTGAGTATTAATCAAAGAGTGAAGAACCTGTCCCGTTTAAACCGTTCTGTTGACAAAATTGCCGGGAAAAAACCACTGCGCGTTAATTTCAGGGATAAACTGAGGTTCTTAAAGAGTTATTCCGATAACATGAAAAAGATTGACAGGGAGTTGTTAGCGGGAATAATGAAATCTGTAAAATACAAAACAGGAGTGACGGTATGGAAAAAATATCAATAGTAATTATTACTCACAATGAAGCGAAGAACATAGTAGAATGCCTGGAATCCGTTAAGTGGGCGGATGAGATTGTTGTGCTGGATTCATTCAGTGATGATGAAACTGTTGAAATATGCAGGCGCTACACGGATAAGGTGTTTCAGAGTAAGTTTAGCAACTTTTCTCTACAGAAGAACATGGTGCTGGACAGAGCTAATAATGAATGGGTGTTAAGTTTGGACGCGGACGAGAGGGTCAGCCCTCAGCTCAGGGAAAAGATTGTTTCAATCGTCAGGGAAAACAGCCTGGAAAACGCAGGGTACTTCATACCCAGGAGGAATTACTTCTTTGGCAGGTGGGTCAGGCATTGCGGCCTTTACCCGGATTACGTGCTGAGATTGTTCAGAAAATCAAAAGGCAGGTTTAAGGATGAATTTGTGCATGAGAGCGTTGCCCTGGATGGCAGGGCGGGATACATGGATGAACCGTTAGAGCACTTTACCTACAGGGATATTGATGGATTTATTGAAAGGATAAAGCACTACACGACTCTTTCGGTAAAACAGATGCAGAGGGATAAGAGAAAATCAAGGTGGTTCAATCTGATAGTCAATCCATTTGCGGCTTTTACGAAAATGTACTTCATAAAAAAAGGTTTCCTGGATGGCAGCCTGGGTTTTGTGGTTTGTGTACTGTACAGTTATTATGCTTTCATGAAGTATGCTAAGTTGTGGGAGAAACAGAGAATAAATGGCAGTTAATAAAAGGAAAGTCGCTTTAATAAAACATAAATACCTCAGGACAGGCGGGGCCGAGAAAGATATGATTTTAATGGTTGAAGGCCTGTTGAAGAGGGGGCATGAC
>JAUXBS010000137.1 GCA_030619245.1 Clostridia bacterium
GCGGCGTCGCTGCGTCACCCTTTCGGGCATTGCGCAAAATTCCCCACTGCTGCCTCCCGTAGGAGTCTGGACCGTGTCTAAGTTCCAGTGTGGAGGGACCGCCTTTCAGCGCCCCTACTGATCGTTGCCTTGGTAGGCCATTACCCTACCAACAAGCTAATCAGACGTGAACTCATCTCTCAGTGGTATTACCGGCAAGCCGGCAATACCTTTCACTGTTCCCGGCGAACCGGGTACAGCTGTATGCGGGATTAGCTTCAGTTTCCCGAAGTTTTCCCCCGCTGAGAGGCAGATTATTCAAGTGTTACTCACCCGTCTGCCACTAGAATAAATTCGTAAATTGTAGCAAGCTACTCAATACAAAAATATTCCCGTTCGACTTGCATGTGTTAAGCACGCCGCCAGCGTTTATTCTGAGCCAGGATCAAACTCTCCGTAAATACTTAAATCTTTTATTTACAAAGCACCGTGACCCAAGGCATCTAAAACAATTCAAATTCGAATTGACTTATTTACTCCTATTTAGCTTTCAAAGAACAAATCAAGTAGACTAATAGTATATCATAATAATATTACTCTGTCAACTTAATATCAAATATCTTTTTCAATCGGAACGAGATACTATCAAAACACATAATGTTTGTCAAGAAAAAAATTAAAATATTTAAAAAATAATTATTTTTTTGATTTCACAATAACAAAACTTATTGTTGTTTAAATTAATTTATCCTCCTGTTTCCCGAGGGACAGGAGGATAAAACATGTTTCTGCAAATTAAATCTCAAGCAGTAATTATCGTCATAAAATTTATTATAATTTGGATACGTATAACATAAACTAAATATGAAATACTTTCCTGACTTCACCTGCCGTCTTCTCCCAGGAAAACATGCCGGCCCTTTTCAATCCCTTTCCGGCAAGTTCATTCCTGAGCTTCCTGTTTTCAAGAACTTTCAGAATTGCTTCCGATATCCGGCGGGTATCATTCGGGTCTATGAGAATTGCCGCATCGCCTACAACCTCAGGAAGCGATGAAGTATTCGAGGTTATCACGGGAGTCCCGCAAGCCATTGCTTCCAGCGGGGGCAGCCCGAAACCCTCGTACAGGGATGGATAAACCATTAATTCCGCGCCGTTGTAAAGGCAAACCATGTCCTCCTCGGGGACGTATCCCGTAAAGATGATTTCATCCCTGAAATCCGACCTGTCCGCTGTTTTGATTATTTCATCATATTTCCAACCCTTCCTCCCGGCTATGACCAGTTTATAATTTATCCTGTTGTTTTTCTTTAAAAGGTTAAAAGACTCTATTAACCTGATGATGTTCTTCCTTGGCTCAATGGTACCCACGTATAGAATGTAATCCGATGATATCTTATACTTCCGCTTTACCTTTGATATCATTTCTTTATTATCCAGCGGCCTGTACCTCCCGTCGGCCGCTATATGTATCACAACAATCTTCTCTTCCGGTACTTTAAATACCTTCATGATATCCTTCTTCGTATTCTCCGAATCAGCTATAATCCTGCTGCATTTCCTCACAGACCCCGGCAGCAGGGTATTAAAGAGAAGTAATTGCTTCTTTATGTGTTTATCCGAGAAAAAAGTATACGTCATGTCATGGATTGTAATTACTGACTTTGCGGGACACACCACTGGAACCAGGTAGTTCGGGGAAAAAAACAGGTCAAGCCTATCCCTGGCAATCGCAAAAGAAAGATACAAATGCACCCTCGGCAGCCTCAACCGTTTGCCCCCCGGAATTTTCCTTTTTATGAAGTTCTTTTTCAGTCCGGAGAACTCATCAAAACACTCCCTTCTCAAATAGAGGAAATACTTATTCTCTGAATCCACTTTATCCAGCGCCTTAACCAAACTGGCGGTATAATAACCGATACCCGTTTTCTCAGCAGACACCGAACTCATGTCAATACCGATACGCATACGCTATTCCTCCCCGAGTTTTCCGGCTGATACCATTGCTCCCATTATCAACCAGAAAAACAATATTATGGATTGGAACTGCCAGAAATAATCCACCAACCCGTGAATAAAAAACGTCCAGATTCCAGCTGACAACCCGATAAATATATTTACAGGGTAACCGTTTCCCGGTTTTGCCAGTATTTTTAACTGGTACCTGATAATACTCACAAACAACCACAGAAATATTAACACCCCGGGAATTCCCAGGTTGGATGACATCTCCAGAAACATGTTATGACTGTTCCCGCTTGGAATGCCCCCTGTCCAGGTTACAGAAGAAAACTTTGCCTCCTGGGCATACTTTTCATTATAAACCCACATGAAACCATCCGGGCCCACCCCTTTCAGGGGATGGTCCATTGTTATTTTAATAGCGCTTTTATAAAGATGAACCCTTTCAATGTTTGCGTTGGAATTAAGGTCAAACATACTTGCCAGCCTCCCTGCCAGAACGGAATCAAAGACAGTCGTAATCAGGAACAACCCTGTTATAATTGCTCCCATAAATAATAGGTTCTTGATTTTGAATTTCAGATATTCCTTTCTATAGCATATCCATATCAGCGCCAGCAGGGCGCCGTATACCCCTACTAGCCCTCCGCGCGAATAAGTCAGCATCATTGTTTCGGCTGCTAAAAGTAAGATTATCAAATTCCTTTTGGAATCAAATAATTTTCCAGTAAGGAGCAGTCCCCCGGCTATAAAAATAATCACCTCCAGGTATGCCGCCAGGCTGTTCGGATAAAAGAAAGTTGATTTTGCCCTTATGGTCTCACCTTCGGGCAGGCGGAACTGCCCGCGGCAGAATATATCAATTATGTTCTTCACAGTATCAGGAATAATACGCTCCCCCAAACCAAGGACTGAAACGATTACGGAAGAAGCAAGCAGGAACAACACCAGCGTCCTGAGCTGTTTCCTGCTCTTTATGGTTTCAACCGCTATATAGTATAAAACTATCCCCCCCGAAAGTTTAAAGGTAAACTTCAGTGACCACAGCGGGTTTACAGAGGTAAAGCATGATATAACATTCCAGGCCAGGAAAAGCAATATTGGAAGGTCAAAAGGAGTTGATTTAATCCTGAAATCCCTGTCCCTGAACTTCTTAACCAGCCAGATGAATACCAGCGCAACCGCCAGTATTTCCAGGCTCGTGTTTATCACAGGCAGGCCTATACTATGGTGCCTGAAGTCTATCTCATAAGGAATAAAGAATGCCATTATCAGCAAAGCTGTATATACCATCTTATCTTCCTTCCTTCTTGAACTTAATATACGAAAAATTCACCGCAAGGTCCCTCGGACTTTCACCGTCAGGCACCCTGTCATAACCCGCAACGTAATTATAACTGAACTTCAAATTGTTCCACCCCTTCTTCCAGTATCCTTCGGGAACATCAACTGCATATGACTTCCAGTTATCATCCATTTCTATGGTGGACAGGTATTTCTTATTGATATAAACCTTTATCCATTGTTCCTGGCTGCTTTCATCTTTGTAAGGACAGGCCATAACCTCCATCCTGTACCCTGCAGTTTCTTTTAAATATATCATCAGACCCGACTCCTTATCATTTGCCCAGCAGGACAGCATGACATCACCCACCTGCATACCCTCAGCCCAGCCCCTGTCAAGCAAACATCTCGTGGAAGGCGTGAAGTTTATTTCAAAACTGCCTTTTTTGTGCAATTCATCCATTGCCTTCCGGACTTCCTCTGACACCTCATCCCTGTCCGGAGCCCTCGTGACCGGTGATTTCCTCTGCCACTTCCACCTGCGTGGAATCACCTCATATATATCCGTGTCATAGCCATCCCTGTTTATTGAAATAACCTTCCTTGAATCAAAACCTGCTCTTTTAAACACCTCTCTGTTCCTGCCGTGAAAGTAAAGATTCTTTTCTTCAGTATTTTTCTTTGCTTCCTTCCTGCCCGCACCGGCATTGCGAACGTACGCGGGGTATGCTTCTGCGATAATGGACGGCTGCCAGTCCCGGGACACCTCGATTTTATCTCCCTTTCTCTTTTCCTCTCCAATCAGTTTGTAAAGGTAAACCTGACGCCAGAAATAATTAAGAGGGAATATAGTACTGTTATCCTTTATATTATCAAGTATAAATTCCGTAAATTCATCCATCCAGGTATTCCTCTTCTGGTTTACCATATTGAAATTAACCGTAAAAACAATTAAAAGGTACACTGCAAGCGCTGAATTTAATATGAACTTAACCAGTTTATCCCTGGTATTTTTTTTAATCCTGAACTTCTTCATGATATTTATCTTACTCACCTTTATTGACAGTAACTTCCCGTACAGCGCTTCAAACGCAAAGGCAATAAAGATTAAAAATACTATGTAGGTTGGAATGAAGAAAACAAAGATATCGTTAATATTGTAATTTAAGGTAAAGAACAGGTTCCCTGCAATCAGCAGCAGAA
>JAUXBS010000030.1 GCA_030619245.1 Clostridia bacterium
CCCCTTATACGACCTGTAAGCCGCAAACAGCAGGCAGGCAATAACCGCAGTTGAAAACAGGACTACAGGGTCCAGGATTGTAGTGGAAGCACAATACACATAATCAACATTCAATACAACAGGATACAGCAGTAACCTGATATAATAAACAACCACCCCCGTCATGGTCAGCATAGCGGTTACTATGTTTCCCCCGGGATACTGGGCAGGCATGGACACGTTCTTCATAACAGTGAACTTCAATACAATGAACGAAACGACGACCAGCAGGTAACCCGGGTAGTACTTCCCGGCTCTTGAAATAAACTCTTTCCTGTCCTGCTTCCGGTTGAAGCATACATCATACAGTACCAGGACAAGCGGCAGGGTTACCGCCATTTCCTTTGAATACACCGCCAGCGCATAACTCATAATCGATAACAGGTAAACCAGGAACCTGTTCTTCCCCTCCCTCTTAATCCAGCCCGACACAATTATGTACAGGTAAAAAGCAAGCAGGTAAAAGAACAAACTTAACAGGTCCTCGCGGAAGCTTATCCCGAGTACTGCCTCGGACTGTACCGGGTGCACTGCAAACAATAAACCGGCCACTAAAGCTATTATCCTGTCTTTGAATAAAACGAGCGCTATCAGAAAAACCAGGATAGCATTGCCCGTATGCAGCAGGAAGTTCGTAAGGTGCCAGCCGAATACATTTAATTCCCAGAGGGCGTAGTCAACAAAGAAGGACAGGGTGCAGACAGGCCTGTACGTCCTTTCCTTGCTCAGGTCAAAGTACCTGGGGGTTAACAACCCGGGGAGCTGTTTAAAATCCCTTATGAAATGGTTGTCCGATACAAAAGGCACATCATCATAAACAAATGCATTCCTGAAGGAATTTGCATATACGATTGATGATACAACTACAATCAAACCGATAACCAGCGCTCTGTAATTTGTTTTCACCTGTCCGCTCCCATTTTATTAATTTCCCCTTTAATTAACCCCGCATCAGGCGCATCGGGATACACCTGCAGGTACTTCTTCCAGTAAATCAACGCCCGCTTTTCATCCTTCATCATTTTATAAACCAGCCCCAGGTTCTTGTACACGCTTTTGTGTTCAGGGTTGATATCTATTACCTTCTCAAATTCACTTATTGCTTCTTCAAGCATGCCTTTTGCAGCATATACTATACCCAGGTTATTCAGGGCATCATGATAATCAGCTTTCAGGGCAAGCGCGTTTTTGTAACAGACAATCGCCCTATCGTAAAACCCCTTCTTGTAGTATATGATTCCCAGATTATCCTGGCTGCTCGCCGCCATGGGATTGAGCCTGACGCTTTCCTCGTAATGTTTCATGGCATTATCATAATCATCCTGCCTGTCATAATAGGCGCCAAGGTTATTGCGCGCCCTGAAACTGTCGGGGCATACTTTTACATTCTTTGACCACAGGGAGTACTCGTCCTTCCAGTCACCGTTTCTTTTCAGTATGCGCATAAAAGAGAATATAAGGACCAATACCAGCAATACAGCAAGCGCTTCCCTGAACCGTTTAACGGGAAACTTCCCGGGGGGCATATTCCATAAACCGTGAACAAGGACAGCTATAACCAGAGAGAAACCGACGCCCGGCAGGTAAAGCCGGTGCTCATTCATTATAATTATCAGCGGTACCACGCTTGACGTGGGAATAAGGGTAATGAAAAACCAGAATATCCCGAAGGACAGCGCTTTTGACTTCCTGTAGAGCTTTAAGGCAGCGAACAGGGCCAGGGCAATCACGGCTGTTGAGAACATTACACGCAGCTCAAAAAATGAATGTGATAAAAGGATTCTCCTTTCCACCGCAAGGTTCACCGGGTAGAAAAGCAATTTTATGTAATTCATCATAACCCTTGTCTGTGTCAGCAGGTAAGTCAGGGGGGTCTTTGTATCATCCGGCGGATTAAGGTTCTTAACCAGTAAAACCCTGAAAACCAGGTAAATGCCAAGCAGTATGAAAAACGGCAGGTGCTGTTTCAGCGCATTCTTCAGGAAGGCGGCCTTCCTGCCGCCTGATATGAAATAATAATCGTAAAGGCAAAGCATCACCGGCAGGGTAAACACAAGTTCCTTTGTAAGCACTCCCGCCACAAACGCTCCAATCGCCCCTGAATAATAGATTAATTTACCCGGCCCGGACGCCTTGTGCTTTATGAACAGGAACAAGGCCAACAGCATGAAGAACGTTGCAAGGATTGACGACCTGGCATGGATGTAGTTAACTGCCTCCGAATGGACAGGATGCATGACGAATGCCAGCGCCGCGATAAACGGCACTATTTTATTCTTCCCAAAATCCCCCGTCATACCCACAACAAAATATATCAACAACCCGTTCAATATATGGAACAGCAGGTTAAAGATATGATAACCTGCGGGGTTTAACCCCCCGATATAATAATTCAACATAAAAGATATATCCAGCAGGGGGCGGTAGCCCAGGTCGTTGATTTCCCCTTCACCGGCTATCACCGCTTTGAAGAAACCCGGGATGTTCCTTATATCCCTTATAGCTTCGTTTTTAACAAAAGCGCTCATATCATCATAATGAAACGCATTGTTTAAGGAGTTTAAGTATACTATTAACGGAAGCAGGAGCAGGAGTGTTATTAAAAACCATTTTTTGTTCAGCAGTCCCTGTTTCATTTTATCTTTTCAATTTCCTTCCTCACCAGCCCGGCATCAGGCGCGTCCGGGCTGAATTTCAAGTATTCTTCCCAGTGCTCGACTGTTTCCCTATGCTTTCCTTTTTTAAAGTAAAGTATACCTATATTCTTATGAGCTGATAAATGAGCGGGATTCAGGGAGAGTTCCTTCTTATACTCCCTGATTGCCTCCTCAATCCGCCCTTTCTTATCATAGGCATAACCAAGCTGGTAATGGACTTCACTGTAATCAGGGTTTATCCTCTCCACTTCCCTGAATTCGCTTATGGCTTTATCCCAGTCCTTGTCCAGATAGCCAATAGCCAGGTTATAATGAGCCCCTAAATAATCAGGGTCTATTTTTATTGCCTCCCTGAACAATCCGGCGGATTCTTCAAAATCACCCTTACCCTGGTATATATTGCCGAGGTTGTTGTAAACCTCTACATAATCAGGTTTCTTGTCCAGGGCTAAACGGTAATTCCTGATTGCCTGTTCCACATCACCCTGCTCCGTGTATAATGACGCCAGGACCGAGTTTAACTCGGCATTATCAGGTTCAACCCCTGATAGTTTCCTGTAGGAATTAATAACCTCATCCCGGTTGCCCATTTCCTTATGGCAGGATATAAGCCCCCTGTAACCGGCGCTGTTTGAACGGTCAATCTCAACCAGCCTGCCGTACGCCTTTAACGCAGCCTCAATCAACCCCTCTTCAAAGTACACGTAGCCGATATTCTGCAGAAGCCACGGTATGTCATGCGCGATATCGAATGCCCTGTCAAACTCCTGTTTGCCCCTCTCCTTCATGCCCTTCCCGAAATAAAACAACCCAAGCGTAAACGGATACCTTGCCGTTATCCCCCTGGTCCAGAAATCCTTGTAAATGGAATCATCCTCAAGCCCCCTCTTCTCATAACCGCGCCACCATACCGGTTCACTGTCAGGTTCACAGCCCTCCCCCATAACCTTATAAACAAAACCCAGGTGTTTCTTGTCCTTATCCCGGTTCATCAGTACCGCATGGTAAACAGGCTTGCCGGAATTTTTATCATACACGTCATTAAAGAGTAAACCATAAGGGTCCCTCATGCTCACGTCAGGCCTGAGCTTCTCAACGTGCTTCAGGTAAAGCATGGGGAACACAACCCCGTCATCGGCAGCAAGATTTAAAAATGCGTCTTTTTCAAGGTTCTTCAGCATGTTCCTTCCGAAATCATACATGAAGTAATGCCTGCTCAGGTTATTCCTGTAAAAGTTGCCTGCCAGCGAAACAAGCGGGACGCACAGGGCGGCAAACAGGACCACCTTTTTAAAAATAACTTTGTCTTTAATCAACTCTATAAAGTACATAAACCCGCAACATATCCACAGGGCGCTTATAAGGTAAGCCGGAAGGTAATAAACTTCAACCACCCCCCTGTAAACAGGGTTGAACCCGAACTGCAGCATAAGGACCGCAGAAAAACCATTTAGCAGGAATATCAAAAGTGAAGTTATGAAAACTTTCCTTTGCCTCTTGAACAGCCATACAAGCCCCGGGAGCCCGGCAAACCACGTAAACAGGGGGAACTGCCGTATAACCTTGTTGAAGAAATCACCCGCAAACAACAGCTTCGTATCAAGCCCGACTGATTTAGCTGTCTCAAACGCCCTGTACTGCAGCCGCATCAAATGCCTTATGAACCCTGAAACAGTTTCAGGGTTGCCCCAGTCAAGGGGAGGATTTGCGGTTGACCTTATAATCAGGTAGAAGTATATGGACACGCCCAGCAGGAAGAACAATAACAAGGTAAAACCGGTACGGAGCGCCCCGGAATACGGCTTCGCATTATCAGGGTTTCCCTCTTCCTTCTTCCCGCGGTTAAGCCGGATAAACAACACGTAAACCGGTAAAGCCAGGGCAAGCAAGTAGTGATTGGACATGCCAAGCCCGAAAATAAAGGCAAGCAGGAATAAATAACTATCCTCCCTGTTCTCCCCCCATAACAGCAGGATGTAATAAGTCAGGAACATGAAGAAAGCATTCAGGGTATAAACTTCCGCCATGACGGACTGTGACCAGAATACCCTTGAAAAAGCGCCTGCAAGGCTGAAGCAGAACGAAAGCAGGTAATTCCCGGTCACCTTAAGCATTATAAGGTATAGTAACATAATGGCTGCAACACCGAAGAAGCATGAAAGCGCGTTAACCCTGTACGCAATGCTTCCAAACGGCAGAAATGAAAACAGTTTCCCGAGAATGCAGTAAAGGGGATAACCGGGGGGGTGAGCCGAACCCAGGGTATACGCAGCCGTGATGAACTCAGGGCTGTCACCGGGATAAATACTGGGGCAAAGCGAAAGCATGTACACTATAAATGTTATTGCTCCCGCTAAAAGACAAAAAAGCCATTGTTTTTTCATTGTCTTTCCAGTCTGTTTATTTCTTTCCTTATTGATTCAGCATCAGGCGCGTCAGGGGCAAGTTCAAGGTACTTCCTCCATTTATGAACCGCTTTCTTATTATCACCCTTGCCGTGGTACAGTATTCCCAGGTTCTTGTATGAGGATCCGTATCCGGGGTTAAGCTCTATTTCCTTCAGGTATTCATTGATTGCAGCCTCCGCCTGTCCCGAATTCTGGTACGCTATGGCAAGGTTATAGTGAAGTTCCTTCTGGCCCGGCTTCAAACTGCAGGCTGTTTCAAGGTGGCTTATCATTTTATTCCAGTCCTTACTGCTGTAGCACATCCCCAGGTTGAAATGCGAATCAAAGTACTCCGGATTTATTTCTATTGCCTTTTTAAACTCCTCAATTGCCTGCCTGGCAAGCCCCTTCTTCCTGTACATAACTCCAAGGTTGTTATATGCCTCAAAATGACCGGGGTTCTTCTCCGTTGCGAGCCTGTAGTTTTTTTCCGCCTCATCATAGTTTTCCATCATACTATAAGTTGATGCAAGGTTGAAGTACGCGTCAGCGGAATCAGGGTTCCTGGCTATAGACTCCCTGTACCTGTTAAGAGCTTCTCCGTAATCCCCCTTCTTGTAGTAAAGGTTCCCTATTACACTGCTGTCGAGCTCGTAGTCAGGGTCGAGCCTCCTGACCAGTTCAAACTGTTCGTTTGCCTTATCAAACAACCCCAGCTTCCCATAAACGATTCCAAGGTTATAATACGTGCCGGCGTCATTGGGCCTGATGGCCTTCGCCTTATTGAACTGCTCTATTGCCTCCTCATAACGCTCTTCCTTTACATAAGCGTTCCCGAGGTTGTTATACGCCCTTGGATTATCCGGAAACCTCCGCGCGACAGAAGCCCACAGCGTAATCCCCGTCTTCCAGTCCGCATTCCTGTTTACCGTTATAACAGAAAATAAAAGCAGAACAACCGCAGCGCCCGCGACAACCGCCTTCCCTGCGGCTGAACCTTTCCCGGGTATCAACCTGTAAACCCGTGTAACCAGCATGGCCATAATCATACAGAAACCGAGAGAGGGGATGTACAGGTATCTTTCCGATATAATAATACCAAACGGCACGATATTTGAAACCGGCGCCAGTGTCAGGAAAAAATAAAATACCCCAAAAGCCGCCTTTCTGGAACGCCCTGCCAGTATGATACTCCCCGCAATGACTGCCAGGACAGCTATAATTGAAGTGAGTATCCCCTTGTCAAGGATTGATGTGGAAACCAGGATATTATAGTCAGCGCACAGGTTCACCGGGACAAAGAGCAGTCTTATGTAAACCAGCAGTACCTTGCAGAAGGTCATCAGTATACTGACCACCCCCCCTTCCGGATACCCCCTGGCTATCGGGCCAACGCTAAAGAAGGCAAACCTTACCACCAGGAACACCAGGGCTGTTATGAAGTACCCTGCATACCTCCGTATCGACTGCGGCTTCAATACAGCCTTCCCTGATACGAAACAGTAATCATAGAGTATTAAAACAAGGGGCAGCGTTATTGCCATCTCCTTCGAAAACAATGCAGCCAGGAAGGAAAGTATTGAAAGTACGTAGTATACCCTGCCGGCCGGCTTTGAATTCACCTGCCTGATATAAAGGAAGAACGCCAGGAAGAAGAAAACACCGGACACCAGGTCCGTCCTCCCGCAAATCCAGGTTACAGATTCAGTATGGACGGGATGAACCGCAAAGAACAGCCCCGCAAGCAATGCGGTAAGCCTTTCCCTGAAGGTCAGCTTCATAATCAGGTAAACCAGTATGGTGGCAATGATATGGAAGAAAAGGTTCCCGAGGTGGTACCCCCAGGCCTCTGACTTGCTGATGAAGTAATTTACAAAGTATGAAAACGTTATAACCGGCCAGTAGGACCTTTCCCTTGAACCCTTGAAATAATTCTCATTGTTAAGAAGTTCCTTTACATTGGAAAAGTCGCTCAGGAAAGCATTGTCCCTGACTATGAAAATATCATCATAAACAAATGAGTTTCTAAATATGTTTATGAATACCAGGGACGCCACAATCACAAGCAGTATTATTATCTTATAATCCTTCTTAACCATTTACTCCTTCCCCTGTTTTATAATATAAATTATTATATCAAATTTAGTAATTACTACAATAAAATTCTATTTGTGTGTCAAGCCAATTTAGAAATGTCACCTTCTCACCAAAATAGAAATGTCATTTTTTTAGATAGCAACACTTCGCGAATCCCTTTCGATAAATTCTCCTCTTACATGGTATTTCTGTCGGAGCTGGTATATGGTGTTTTTAAGGGTTTGTGCGAGGTCGAACTTGAAGAGGTCTCTGTTGTCGGCGAAGAATTGGTTTTCATGAGGATTTGCTTGACAATATATATTCTCTATGGTATTATAGTATTGTCCTTACCAAAGGTAAGGAACCTACAAAGGTTTCAGCCGCTGAACCAATATTAATCAGCGGCTATTTTTATGTCCACTTTTTACCTTGCTTAATCTTATTAAGAGTATCCGGGTCTGCAACAAAAGCCGTAATAAAATTAGCTTTCTTTTTATTCTGCAACTGAATAACAACTATATAATCATTAGCAACCAGCGCAACTCTTCTATTATTAGATATTCTCTTTTTCTTGTTATCCCATCCAAAATATAAATCTGCATTTTTGTTTTCTAACACGGGCTTAACCGAATTTATCGTTTGATATGTCCGTTGACCATTCTAATCCGAACAGGGGTGATATTGATTCTGTTGAGTTATAGCCGGTATTTTTAGCATCATATTGAAATTCTGTCCATGATGCATTAGAAATAACTGGAAAGAATATTATACTTGCTAATAATATTGTTTTTCTCATTTTGATTTACCATGTAGAATATGGTTGACCTTCATCATCTATTTCTAACGAATTAATTCTTACTTCGCCAGTTTTATTATTATAATACCAGCCACCAGCACCATTTAATTGATTGCTAACAGTTGCCTTCTTTTTTCCATCATATCCCCTTATTGGACATGTAGGCATGATAATTAAATATCTTCTTTCTTCATCATTTATAGTATATTTCGATTCTACCAATGCTTCTATAGTTGCAGGGTACCTTCCTTCTGTACTTGCGTAGTATGTTGATATCGCACTCCTAATCATGCCAAGAGATGGCAGTTTGTCTGGTAATGTATCAAATATTGTAGATTTCCTTATAGTAAATATAGTAATAGCAATAACTATACATCCCGCAGAAATAACAAAGATAACATATTTTATTACCGTTTTCATATAATTTTATCTATCGACATCCATTGATCACATCTTTAGCCCAATCCTTACAATCATATAGGAATAGCACATAGGTAATCTCTGACTTATGTTCATATTTGCTCAGTACAAGTTCCGCCTGCGACTACCGGATGTAAGCTTTAAGGGTAGCCGCAACCTTCAGGTTGCGATAAAGATTGAAATTCTTATACATTAAAATGTAAAGGCCTGACCCTTTTTTGTTAAGGCCTGACCCTTTTTTGTATCGTGTTGAGACCTGACCCCCTAATTAAATCGGCATCAGGCGCGTCAGGGACAAGTTCAAGGTACTTCCGGAAGCACGCTGCCGCATTAACGCTGTCTCCGCTATTCAAATAAAGAATACCGGCGTTCTTATGCGATGACGCATGGTCAGGGTGTAATTCTATTTCCCTTTCATACGCCTTTAAGGCTTTTTCCTTCTGCCCCAGCCTGGCATAAGCAATACCAAGGTTGTAATGAAGCTCCCTGTGCTCCGGTTTGAGCTCCC
>JAUXBS010000215.1 GCA_030619245.1 Clostridia bacterium
CTCATTAAACCTTGGCTTAACAGGAAAATTATCAAAGAAATCCGAAATAGGAATTTCTATAGGGCTTTCTTACGTATCTGACATAATGGAAAGCAATGGCTACGATTACTCCCAGCAGGTATTTTATGACTCCACCACAACCAGAAACCCCTATTTAAAAGAAGGCTGGTCAAGTGGACTGAATGATGACAATGATAATAATATTGATGAAGACGGCATCAACGGCAGTGAAGGGAACCTCCCGGGCGTTGATGATGACGGCGACGGAAGAATAGATGAAGACCTGCCAAATACAGACTACCATACTTCCGGCGTAGGCATACCTCTGTTCCTGAACTATAAGGCCAGCATATCCGACAAACTTAAACTAAAAGCCTTTGTTGACACCCAGGTTTCAATATCATCCCTCTGGTCAAACACCAGCAACTATTATTACCTTAATGATACTTACTCAAACAGCGTTTCCACTACAAACGACTGCATTGAGATGCTTTCCTCCACCCAGACTGTTACAACCGGCACAAAATTCAGGGAATACCTGCAACTGGGTTTTGGCTGCGAGACAAATATAACGAAATGGCTTACTTTCTTTAATGGCTTAAAAATAAAAGTTAATTCCTATCAAACAATCTCAAGCTGGGATAAAACCGAATACTTCACAATGAAAAGGTCCACTTCTTCCGATATCCTCAGCGCTGCAACACCAACCAGCAGTTCAAAGGAATTTGAAAATGGAACAATAAACATTGATTCCACGGAATGGGTCCTGCAGGTCCCGGTCGGAATTGAAATAAGGCCCATTAATGAATTCAGGCTGCAACTTGGAATGACCTGGCAGGCAAAACACCTCCTGGTAAGAAGTTATGACTTAGACAACGCAGAACTCGACATAAACAACAACAGGAGAACCTACAACACCGTTTATTACCTGGGCATGTCATTACGGCTCAATGAAAACATGGAACTGAATGTATTCAACTCCTTCTGTGACCTGACCAGGGATTCCATGTTAAGATGGCGCGCAAGCCTGAAGGGCTATTTCTAAAAGCGCTAAAACAATAAATATACTATTTTTTAAGGATAAATTAGTGGAAAAAGTTTCTGTAATAGTGCCGTGCTACAATGAGGAAGAGGGCATACCCGGACTAATAAGCAGTTTAAAACATCTTGCCCGCATAATTCCGGAGGAAAAGTACTCCCTTGAATATATCTTCGTTGACGACGGGAGCGCAGACAATACCAATAAGTTACTGAAAGCATCCCTGTCCGGACTGGCAGGCGCCAGGCTCCTTACACATGAAACAAACCTGGGTTACGGGAATGCCCTGAAAACCGGTTTTAAAGCTTCCACGGGGAATTTCATTGTATGCTATGACGGAGACTTCACAACGCCGGTGGATGACATCCCGCCCATGCTTGGCCTGATAAAGGCTGAGGTAGACATCGTTTCGGGCTCAGCCTTCCATGCTGAAGGCAATGCGGGGAAGGTTCTCTGGTACCGGCTTGTATTAAGCAAAACCCTGATAGCTATTTACAAACTTGTCCTGGGTAAAAAAGCGCATAATATCACTTCTTTCACATTGTCGTTCAGGGTTTACAGGAAAAAAGTTATTGATACAATAAAATTCAGGTCCGGAGACTTCCTGGCAGCCTCGGAAATACTCATACTTGCCATACTGAAGGGGTTCAGGGTGGTTGAATTCCCCACAACCCTGGTTGACAGGGAGTACGGGAAGTCAAAAATGAAGGTTATCCGGACAATTTTCGCCCACCTGAAATTTATATTCAGAATACTACCGGGCAGGGGAAAGGAACAGTAATAATGAACAACCCTTTTTTACAGAATGAATTATTCGGGAATTCTTTAATTAACTACCTGCTGGCAATTGGCGTCTTTATTGCGGCAATGGTTATAATAATAATATTAAAGAAAGTAATTAAAAACAAAACAAAGTTAATTGAAGAAGAAAAACCGGACCTAAGAAATTTTATTGAGGGGACTGCGGTAAAACTTATTTTCCCGGTACTTTATATTCTTGCTGTTTACCTGGCAGTCAGCCAACTGGCTCTCCCTGCCGGGATATCAAAAATCCTGTCATACATAGCAACAATAATACTGACAATACAGGGAATCCGTCTCGTACTTTCCCTGTGCGTATTTTTAATCAAGAAAACCTGGGGCTTAAAGGGAGATAATACACATTTAATAAAGACCAACGGCCTCATAACAATCACCAGGATAATCGTGTGGTGCGGAGGCAGCCTGTTCCTGCTGGACAACCTGGGAGTGAACATTTCATCGTTTATTGTAAGCCTGGGCATAGGCGGCATAGCAATTGCGCTTGCAGCCCAGACAATACTCGGAGACCTTTTTAATTACTTCGTCATTCTTTTTGACAGGCCCTTTGAAGAAGGGGATTTCATAATCATTGACAGTTTTCTCGGCGTAATCGAACATATAGGCATTAAAACAACACGCGTGCGCAGCCTGGGCGGTGAACAACTCGTATTTTCAAACAGCGACCTGTGTTCAAGCAGGATAAAAAACTACAAGAGGATGAAAAAACGCCGGGTCGTCTTTAACCTGGGAATTACCTACCGGACAAGTTATGAGAAAATTAAAAAAATTCCCCCAATAATTAAAACCATTATTGAAAACTTAAACGACACTGCATTCGACCGCGCTCATTTTTCCGGTTTCGGCGATTTCAACCTGAACATTGAAGTTGCTTATTACGTCCTTACCGGCGATTATAACAAGTACATGGACATCCAGCAGGATATAAATCTCGCTGTCAAACAGGAATTTGAGAAAGAGGGGA
>JAUXBS010000232.1 GCA_030619245.1 Clostridia bacterium
AATAATACTTGCAAGTTGGCTGGCCTGGGAGGCGTGCGGCGCGGGTATTGCGGGTTTTCTGTTCAGCAGGAGTTTTAACTCCCTGACCCTTTTCTTCTTCATCCAGGTGCTTATCAGCATCGTTCTCCCCCTGTCATTGCTTTTAGTTAAAACAACCAGGAATATTTTAAATGTTGCCCAGGGCGAAGTAATAAGCATATTCCCCACCATTTACGTGCCATTCCTTCTCCTTGCGCCGGTATGCCTGCTGTTTGGGCTGCAGTTCAGTTCCGGCTGCAGGTTATTCGCGGGTTACAGTAAAAACAGGGAACAGGCATTCAATATCGCCAGTGTTTACACTTATGAGGCAATTGGCTGGGCAGCGGGAGGCATTCTTTTTACCTACCTGCTTGCGCATTTTTTTGATAATTTTATCATAGCGCTGGGTATCAGCATAATGAACCTGCTGTTTGCCTTCATACTCGCCGCCGGAGCCGGCAGGAAACCGGCTGCTTTGTTCTCCTTTACTCTCCTCGCCCTCTGCCTTGTTTTCACAGTGACCCCGCTCAGGGAAAAGGTGTATGAGGCCATTCTTGAAAAACAGTGGTCCGGTGATTATGAGCTTATGGCTTCAAAAGATTCGGTGTATGGGAACATTACCGTGCGACGGAGGGCAGGCCAGTACAGTTTCTATCAGAACGGCGTATTGACTTCTACAAGCGATGACCTGCTTTATAACGAAGAACTGGTCCACTTCCCATTGTTAAGATTTCTTAACGTAAAAAACGCTTTGCTTGTAGGGGGCGGCATAAGCGGTACACTTGATGAAATACTTAAATATCCCGGTATTGACAGGGTATGGTACGCTGAGCTGGACCCGTTAATCATAAAACTTGGCAGGAAGTACCTTAAGCCGGCTTCACTGAAGGACAAACGGGTCAGGGTGCTGAACCTGGACGGCAGATTGTTTATCAAAGACCTGAGTTCTCATCCCCTTCTTGATTGTATTATCATTAACCTTCCGGATCCTTCAACTGCCCAGCTTAACAGGTTTTACACCCTTGAATTCTTCAGGGAGGCAAGTAAGGCATTGAATCCTTCGGGAATCCTCTCAATAAGCCTGTCCTCATCCCAGGATTATATCAGCGAGGAGTTAAGAAAATTCAACGGTTCAATATACAAGACCTTAAGGCAGGTTTTTAATAATGTGATTATTATACCCGGTGAACGGGCGCTCTTTGTGGCGTCTCAGGAAAGGTATCTTCAGGTTACCAGGGAATTTCTTTCATTGAATATTTCCGGCCTGACGGGCGGTACGAGGTACATGACCCCTTCCTACCTGTATTACCGCCTGAATGCCGAGCGTACGAGGTACGTAAGAAGCCGGCTTGAAGAGGACGGGGATATAAGGATTAATTCTGATTTTCACCCGATAGCGTATTATCATAATATAGCGTTATGGGTTTCCTCTTATCACATCCAGGCAAAAAAAATATTCAACTGGTTACTGGATAACTTCAATTCAACGAACACTATTATACTGGTGTTCATTACCATGGCCCTGATAGTGGCATTTACCCGAAAGCATGGCGTGAGAAAAGCCTGCCTGGCCACTGCAATGATAACAGGCTTCGTGGGCATGTCATGCCACGTGCTCCTGATTTCCATGTTCCAGGTTTTTTATGGATACGTATATACAAAGATAGGCATACTGATTGCCGGGTACATGACAGGCTTATTTATAGGCAGTAGAACAATGAGGAGCAGAGAAAACAGCGGGGAGGCGTATAAATGGCTTGAGGTAATACAGTTATTAATGATTGCTTATCTGTTAATCCTGCCGCTGGTGTTTTCAGGGTTCTCCCTTCTTAAACATCATATTGCAATACTAATATCATCCCAGTTGGTATTCCCGGTATTAACCCTTATCATGGGATGCTTCACCGGAGCTATATTTTCGCTCGTAAACAGGGTATGGCTGGATAAGAATATTGCAGGCGGGCTGAGCCTGAAAGAGGCGGGCGCGGTTTACGGAGCTGACCTGGCCGGGGCTGCTTTAGGGGCGTTGTTTTCAGGGATGCTGTTAATCCCGCTGATAGGAATAGTATCCTCCTGCATTGTCCTTGCCATAATCGTAATGGGAAACCTTACCCTGCTTTTAATTTCCCGGTATCATAAATAAGGAGGCGAAGGATTATCCCCGGAGCGCAGATGAAAAGTTATTATCACGTTTATTATCACGTTTAGGATGTTATTATCACGTTTTGCGCCAATGGGCGCCTCTCCCGGCCCCCAGAACTTCTATACTGCCCTTTTCACGTAAACCTTCTAATACAACACGTATCATTGGCCGGCTCACTCCCGGACACTCTCTTACAATATCTGATATGGTAAAATCTCCCAGCTGTTTTTTAATTACATTTGTTATAATAGTTGTTTTTTCTCCCCTGGCCGGGTTTGGCTTCCCTGCTCTTTCTTCAAATTCCTTGTACGCACTGAGTACGGTTCCGAGAAAATAATTGAACCACAGGAAAATATCATGTTTTGACTGATGCCATCCCTGAGAACTTTTATTCAGTGATTCATAGTATGTTTCTTTTGATTGTTC
>JAUXBS010000041.1 GCA_030619245.1 Clostridia bacterium
CCGGTGTGGCATTTTGCAGGGATACTGAAAAAAGGTATGGCATCATCTTGAAACCTGGCGGTTTCGGCGATGAGGATACCCTGGTGAAATGTTATGAATACTTTAAGTAATGAAAGGAAAATAAAATGGAAAATGACGATAAAAGAAATCAAAAAATCCTGTCGTTTTTATTGATTTTACTGGTAGGGCTGCTGGTATTCTGGGGGACTTCCAGCCAGAGGAAGATTAACCCGAAGTTAAAACTCGCGGCTGAGAAGAAAATTCCGCCCAAAGAAATAGCCGTGTCAAAGGAAGTGTACAACCTGCAGGATTCCTTTGCCAATGTTGCGGAGGCAGCCAAGCCTGCCACCGTGAACATCAGCATAGTGCAGATGTTAAAAATGAGGGCGCCGCAGTATGACTTTCGTTTCGGTGATCCGTTTGAAGATTTCTTCCACGAGTTCTTCGGTAGCCCCCGGCAGAATCAACCCGGGGAGAGTAAACCTCACTACAAAAAAATGGAAGGGACCGGTTCAGGCGTGATAATTGACCCGAAAGGATATGTGCTTACAAATTACCATGTCATTAAAGGCGCTGATGAAATTAAAGTCACTTTAGCTGATGGTAAATCATATATGGGCAAGGTGATTGGCAAGGACCCGAGGACTGACCTTGCGGTTGTCAGGATAAGTTCAAAGAAGGAATTCCATTACTTATCCCTCGGTAATTCAGATAACATAAGGATTGGCGACTGGGCTGTTGCCATAGGGTCCCCTTTCGGGTTGGAACAGACGGTAACGGTAGGTATAATAAGCGCAAAGAGGCAGTCGTTGAATATAGAAGGAAAGAACTTCAGGGAGATGATACAGACAGATGCTTCAATTAACAGGGGCAACAGCGGAGGCCCCCTGCTCAACATCAAGGGAGAGGTGATAGGCATTAACACCGCTATTTACGCTCCTACCGGTGTTTTTGCGGGTATAGGGTTTGCGATCCCGATAAACAAGGCAAAGGAGATTCTTGATGACCTTATTGAAAAAGGCAAGGTAGTCAGGGGCTGGCTTGGTATAGGGATAGAGGAAGTGGATGACGTGATGGCAAAACACTTCGGCCTTTCCGGTAAAGAGGGGGCGCTGGTTAACAGGGTAATGAAAGGGTCCGCGGCGGACGAGGGCGGGCTTGAGCGGGGAGACGTGATAATAGAGTTTGACGGAAAAAATATCAAGAATTCACTAGCGCTTCAGGATATCGTTGCGAAGACACAGCCGGGGAAAATGGTTAAGGTAACCGTTATAAGAAACGGGGAGCATAAAAAACTTACCATGGAGCTTGGTGAAATGCCGTCTGCGCCGGGAACCGTGGCGGAAGAACCCGGGAAGGAAAAAGAAAAAGAGGGAAGCGCTGAATGGCTTGGGCTGGAAGTTCAATCGCTGACAGCATATCTTTCTCAGCAGTTTGATATTGATGAAAATGAGGAAGGCGTTGTAGTAGTGGGTGTGGAAAGGGGGTCAAAGGCAGAAGAGATGGGTATTGTTGCCGGAGATTTGATAAAGGCAATAAACCGCCGGGAGACAGCAAGCCCTTCTGAATTTGAGAAAACAACCGGGAAGCTGGACCTGTCTGAAGGTGTTATGTTTGATATAATAAGGCGCGGTAAACCGCTTTATATCACTTATTCTGAATAGTTGACGGTAATTGCCTGCTATTATAATGAAAAAATATTACGAAAAAATTGTTCTATGGATTTTTATCTTCTTCACTGTGTTTTCAACGCTTGCCATAGACGTTAAACTTACCCGTTACAAACTGTTTGCAATGGAGTTGTCCATAATCCTGTTAATTGCAATATGGCTTGTAAAAGCTATTTCCTCCGGTAAGTTATCCATCAGGAAGAACCATTTGAACTTACCGGTCCTGTCTTATTTCCTGCTCGTGGCAGTATTTTATTTCATTTCAACTGATAAGGCAGTTGCGAGAATGATGTTTGAAAGCATGCTTTTCTGCTTTCTGGTTTATTTCGGCGCGGCAAACAGTATAAATGACAGTGATTCAAGAAGGACAATTCTCAAGGTATGGTTTATTGCCTCGGTATTTGTCGGTTTACACGGGCTTGGCTCATTCATTGCGCAGTCCATCCCGGCAAATCCAATAACCGGAGCGTTCTCGGGCCTGGCGGGTTTATTTGATTCAATAGGCAAGGCAGTAAACCTTCCGGTAAGAAATTTCTTTGGGTTCGCTCATTTTGGGCCCAACAACCGCCCGTTTGCGACGTTTGGCAATCCCAACTTTTTCGCGGCATATCTCATTGGAGTGCTGCCGGTGTTTACAGCGCTCCTTTTTGTATTCAAAAAAAAATACCTGCATTTAAACATTGCGGTTATAAGTTTACTCTTGTTTAATCTCTGGTGCACTGCCACGAGGGGCGCCTGGCTTGGGTTCGTTGCTTCGGTAGTTGTGTTTGTTGCGCTTCTCAAACCAAAATGGAGTAAGGTGTTCAAATCAGGAAAGGGGATTATAATATTTCTGCTCATCCTG
This sequence comes from Clostridia bacterium, assembly GCA_030619245.1. Classification (GTDB taxonomy): domain Bacteria; phylum UBA6262; class WVXT01; order WVXT01; family JAUXBS01; genus JAUXBS01. The sequence continues at coordinate 2,515 of JAUXBS010000041.1, forward strand.
CTGGTATTCGCCGGAGTAATTGTACGCGGCGGGTTTATCACTAAATTCATTGAGGTGGCAGGCAGGCCCACGGACAGGTTGTTGATATGGCGCGATACGCTTGTAATGGGTTTGAAGAAGCCCCTCGGGGTCGGGCTCGGGGCCTTCCATATATACTTTCCAAGGCATGCATCGGAAGAACTCAAAAAACGTATCCCGCAGAACAAGTTTATTGTCAATTACACCCATAACGAATACTTGCAGGTTCTTTCGGAGATGGGTATCGTTGGGCTGGCGGTATTCATCTGGATGATATACGCATTCTTCAGTACGGGGATAAGACAGTTGAATTCCGTGGAGCCGGGGGAAGGGGGCCTGCGTTACATGACCATTGGTTTTCTTTCGGGAGGAGCGGGTATACTCGTTCATAATTTCTTCTCGGTAAGCATGCGTTTCATAGTTGCGTCAATTTACCTTTTCTTCATGATGGGTGTAATGGCTTCATGTGGAAGGGAAAAATATTCCATACTGAAATTAAAAAAGAATGAACTTGCAAAAAGGCTGCGCATTAAAGAGGATAAACTTACAAAATACCTGCTTGTAACAGCCCTGCTTATTGTTATCCCTTTGTGCTGGTTTTCAGTGAAGAAAATAATCCAGCCGTTTACCGCGCACAAGCAGCTTTCCGAAGAAATAGGGTTTTTTGAAGAGAAGGTTGTTTCACCCCGGGAAACCATAGACAGGCTCCTGGGCGCTTTAAAAGAAGACCCGGATAATGCGGACCTGCATTACAGGCTTGCCTGGGTATATTCCAAGGAAAAGAACATGGCAGAGGCCGTGAAGCATTTCGAGGCGACAGTTGCTATTGCTCCGGAGCTGGAAGGCCCGTATAACAACCTGGGAAATATTTATTTCTTAACGGGAAAAACGGAAAAGGCAATAGAAAACTATAAGAAGGCAATAGAAATAAACCCCGGCAAGGTGGATGCTCATTTCAACCTGGGATATATCTATTATACTTCCGGGAAACTTAAAGAAGCAAGCGATGAGTTCAATAAAATCCTGGAAATGGACCCTAAAAATTACAAGGCAATGATAATGTTAGAGAAAATGGTCCAGTAAAAATAACCGGATAGAGAGTATTACAAAATGAACACAAAAGAAAATACGATTATTAATAAGATACTGTATCCGGTAACAGGCCTTGCCCTGTGGCTGTCCATGAACTTCCTGCCGGGATGGATGACCGTAGTTATCCTGATAGCGGGGGCTGCTATGATGATTATTGACTTTCATCCGGAAATGTTCCTGCTGCTGCTCATTGTAGCTGTCCCTTTTGAAGTAAAACAGGATGTTATTGGTAGTTTTACCATTCATACCACGGAAGGAATTCTATTCATGGGGGTAATTACCTGGCTCTGGCTGGTAATTAAGAAGAATAAAATAAAATTGCCGGATAAAAAACTGACCGTGAGTGCCGGGGTTTTCTTCTTTGCGGTAATCCTGTCATTATTCTTCACCGAGAGTTTTACCGTGAGTGTCAAACAGGCAGTCAGGTGGCTGGAGATTTTCGCAGTATATTTTTTTGTTATAAGTTTCATTAGTGAAGGCAGGAAACTTGAATTCATAATAAAATTCATAGTGATAATGGGTTTATTAACTGCCCTGACAGGATTGTATCAATTTGTAAATAACGGGTTTGATTTCCGCAGTACTGTCAGTTTGTTCGGGAATTACGATCCTTTTGCCGGTTACCTGGGGCTTATAATCCCGCTGACGCTTGTGATGTTTCTGCGAAAGAATTCAATACCCGGGAAGTTGTGGAGCGGGGTTATATTCTTTGTTTTGCTTTTTGCCCTGGCAGCGACATTTTCCCGCGGGGGATGGGTGGGGGGGGTTGCTGCATTTATTCCTTTAATTGTTTTTAGCAGGAGTAGTGTCAGGAAGCAGTTGCTTTATACGGGCGCGGCGATACTCGTGGTATTCCTGCTGGTTTTAAAGATAATGCCTTCTACGTTTCAACAGCCGGGATTACGGGATATCCAAAAATCCAACCGGTTGGTGGTCGGCCTGGCAGACTATTCGGTAAGGAAAAGGCTGGAATACTGGAAGTCCGCGATTGAATCAATAAAGGAAAAACCCCTGTTAGGGACAGGGATAGGGAACTACCAGCGCGTCCACAGGAAATACGGCATTACATTGATTTCAGATGCGGATTTCTGGGCAGGCGACGAGATAACCACCCTGAAAAAACTGGAACCGAATATATTTTATAGTATTTCAATGGAATACAGGGTAGTGCAGGGCGATATTGGGTGTAATGATTTCATTGAAATGATTAAGTATGCTGATACAGGAGAGAGCAGGGTTTTTGAAACGCCGTATCCAAATGTAATAATGTTAAGGCATAATAATGAATGGACGCCGCTTGAAGGGGCCATCCACACGACAACCCGCCAGGATTTACTTTCAGGCATAAAGCTTCGCTGGGCTCATGACCAGAAATCATCGGTGAAGTTCAGGAACCTGAAGGTTGTCCCGGACAAGGGCGGGAACCCCGCGCCCGTGGAGTTGGATTATAGTTATTTTCACCTTCATAGCCTGTACATACAACTGCTGGTGGAAACAGGCGTAATAGGGCTGGCTGCCTTCCTGTATTTTGTAATTATTCATTTGAAGTTTCTGCTGGTTGGGTTAAGGAATGCCGGCAGCAGTGAAACCGGCAATAATTATATTTTCGGGCTGGGCTGTTTATGCGGTGTAATTGCTTTTCTCACGCATAGTTTTGTTGATATACTTATGACCCACAGTATAGGTGTTTCTTTTGCCATGATTCTGGGTATAGCGGTTTTATCGGTAAGCAGGCTAAAACAAGTTCAATAATACTTATTTAGAAGAGGAAGATAGTGGTTAGAGGGCGATGCCCTGATTGTTGAGGAATAATATTGAGAGGAGAAAAGAAATGATTGGTAAATTATCCGAAGATGTTCTGCAAGCTGTTCTTGAAACACTGCCTGTTGAATTTTCTGTTGTTGATGAAAACGACAGGGTATTGGCGTGGAATAAACACGATACCAGGATATTCAGAAGGCCCACAGGAGTGGTAGGGAAAGAAATCCGCAATTGTCATCCTAAAAAAAGCCTGGCAAAAGTAGAGCGCATTATAAGCGAAATGAAAGAAGGGGCCCGGGACAAAGCGCGTTTCTGGATAGACCTTCCGATAGGCCCTGATAAAGAAATGCAAAAGATTCTAATAGAATATTATGCCTTGAGAAACAACGAAGGAAAATATCTTGGATGCCTTGAAGTATCGAAAAATATTAGCGATATTCAGAAAATTACCGGAGAAAAACGTTTGTTGGATTAACAGGAATAGACAGGGCAATTATTATTCCCATTCAACAAGGCCGAAACAGCCGCCGGGAAATTTCTTAAAGACACTCTTGCTGGAAATCAGGGTTACATATACGGAAGATGCTGTTGATTTGCACTTCTTGATCACTTTCTTGATAAGCTCATCCTTAGGCACTGGCCTGTCGGCAAGCTGCAGCAGTTCAATAAGGTAGTCCTTTGTATACGGAATACGCTTTAAACCCCATATCTTCAATCCGTAATACCCGGGTGAAGTCCAGGTAAATATGTCCCTGTTGGCCCCCATCCTTGCGTGTACTCTAAAGGGGTCAAAGGGACTGTGTTCCGGAAACATTTCGTCCATTATCCTGGCTATTTCTTTGAAATGAGCAGGTTCCCCTATCTCCACAACAGCTCTTTCCACCATGCACTTTATGGTATATGCATCAAAATACTTCCAGCGTCTGAGCCCGAATTTGCCCGTTGAATCCCTTGCAATTGAACTGATTTCAAGGAATCTTCTCAACTTGCTCCTGCCTATTTTGAACTTCTTGAAGAAATCTATTTTTTCAAAGAAAGACAGCAGGTCGTCCATGCTCTGCGGCACAGCTTTTTCAATCAGGTAATCCTTGGCAGTCCTTATTGTCTTAAGTAAAACGTCACGGTCTTTTTCATGAAGGCCAACTATCTGACCGGTGAACTCAACAACGAAATCCCTGAAAATTGACTTGTTGTCAAAAAACACTATTGAAAGGAATTCGTTTGCAAGGTCAACTTCAGCACTTTCATTGTCAATGGCGTATATTATTTGCAGCAGTTCGGATTTGTTCGCTACATTATGGTTATTCTTCATAAAGGGCAGCATTCCGGCGTTGAACAACTTCCTCATAGAAATAGCCAGGTGGTCGTCCTTCATGCTGTAAGTTTTGCTGCGGTCAACTATCTTTATCCAGTTAAACCTTCTTAGTTTATTTGTCGCATCTTTCTGGATTTGTCTTATCCTCTCGCGTGAAAGGCCGAATTGCCTGCCAAGTTCGGCAAGGGTCTCCCTCTTCCCGTCCCACAGGCCGTACCTGCTGCTGAGTATCCGCTCCTGTTGTGATGAGAGCTTTGACAGCATATGCCTGACCAGTATTTCCAGGTCATGGGGGCTTATTACTGTACTTGAATCCTCGTTTATCTCCCCGTAATAGTCATTAAAATATTTTCCCAGTTTAACCACAATCTCAACAAGGCTCTTCTTACCGTAACCCTTCATTTTCAGTAACCGGCGGGCACTGATATTTGACAGGTCACTAATCCTGTTTATATGAAGTATTTTAAGGGCATTCAGGTTTCTGGCTGACCAGTCAATGGATTCAACCGGAACATTAAGCAGGTTTCCCGGCTCCCTTTTCATGTTGATGATTTTTAATAAAATATTAACCTCGTTCTGACAGGCAAGGCCGAGAACGCCGTTAGTCATGGAAATAATTTTATTCCTTACGGTCCCCTTCTCTGTTTTTCCCAGCTCACTCATAACAGGTTCCGACTCAAAATAACGCGTAATATCTTCCGATATCATGTTAATCACCCGCTCGCTGGGTGTACGGCCCAGCCCCTCAAGTTTAAGCGAACCAAATCTTTTAAAATTATTGAGGATATCCCCGGTATTGTTAAACCCGCTATCCCTGAAAACATTAATAACAGCCTCCGGCAAATGTATGTTTGTTACAGGGGTATTCAAGTAATCATCCAGAAGAGCCGGGTTACTTATCAGGCTGTTCTTGTAATGATTTGCCAGCGGCAGTGAAAACACCGCCACGAACACAGGTATGGATATTTTTTCCTTGCTCATAATTGCCTCCGATTTTTATTAAAAATAAGTTAAAACCTTTGGATTATAGTATAACTTTATAATATTGTCAATAGTTTTCTTAATATATTTTTTTTCTTCTCCAAAAATGAGCGTGTAATAATAGTTAGTTTATTGCATCATTGCGCCATGGAACCCTTGTCAAAATCCAATAATTCTATCGGAGAATATGCCTTTGAAGATGTTCCCTGTAATGATTATACAATAAGCATATCAAGGAATGGTTATATAACCAAATCATCAGAGACAATAACAATTTCATATTTTGA